>JBPCXW010000200.1:0-12691 GCA_051008185.1 Gammaproteobacteria bacterium | reverse complement strand
GATACCGTGCGCCTGTTTATGATGTTCGCCTCCCCGCCCGACCAAAGTCTGGAATGGTCGGACAGCGGCGTGGAAGGCGGGGCCCGCTTCCTGAAACGCCTGTGGAAGTTCGCCCGCGACAATTACCGCAACCGGCAGGAACTGGATCGGGATACGCTGACAGATGCACAACGGGAACTGCGCCGCAAGATCCACCAGACCATCGCCAAGGTCAATGATGATATAGGCAGACGTTACACCTTCAACACCGCCATTGCCGCCGTCATGGAACTCATCAACGCCCTGACCCGTAGCACCGATGACTCCGCCAACGGCGAGGCCATTCGTTATGAAGGGCTGAAGATCAGCACCTTGCTGCTGTCGCCCATCGTGCCGCATATCACCGACGACATCTGGCGTCATCTGGGCCACGACCAAGCCATTATTGATGCGCCCTGGCCGACAGCGGATGAAACAACACTGCAACAGGAGAGGTTTAGTCTGGTGATACAGGTGAACGGAAAAAAACGGGCGGAAATCAGTGCCGCCACGGATACCGGAGAAGAGGAATTGACAACACTGGCACTGGCCGATGAGAATGTGCAACGTTATATCACCGGGAAACAGACCGTCAAAACCATAGTCGTGCCCGGCCGCCTGATCAATATCGTTGTCAAATAAAACCGCGAAGGTGTAGGATCACATTCAGCCCATGATTAAATCAATTCGCGTTTATGCCCTGCTTGCCGCTGGCCTGTTGCTAATACAGTCCTGCGGTTTTCATTTGCGCGGTGCCGGTACCGATCCGGCTAATGTACAGGCCGTCTATTTGCACGGCACGGGTGCGGATCGCATTCAACGGATTCTGCAGCAACAGTTGGGCGAAGCGGTCAAGACAAACCGTTCCGCCGCGGCTTACGAGATCATCGTCAGCAATGAAAACTTTCGGCAAAATGTCATCAGCGTATCGGCCGTGACCGGCAAGGTGGAAGAGTTTAATATCAACTATTCCTGTCTGCTGAACATTGCAAGGATTGACAGCGATGCGGCCGAACTGATCAACAACCAGCGCATATCACTGAGCAAGGATTACACCTTTGACGAGGATGCCGTGCTCAGTAAATTTGAAGAACAACGGACGATTGAAAAGGATCTGGTGGCGGAGGCCGCCCGAAACATCATCAGGCGTTTCAACGCCGTCGCCAACTAAGCACCCACACAGACCGAATCGGTATGCACCTGAAACCCGAACAACTGCAAAAACATCTGGAAAAAAACGGCCTGCGCCCATTGTATTATGTCAGCGGCGATGAGCCTTTGCAGTTACTGGAAAGCCTGGATCTGATCCGCAACTACGCCCGCCAGCAAGGCATTGACGAACGTATCCTGTTCATTCAGGAAAAAGGTGCCGAGTTTGACTGGAACAACCTGTATCATGCCAATGCCGACAAGTCGTTATTCTCCGATAGACAGTTGATTGAGTTACGCCTCAGAAGCGCCTCACCGGGCCGGGAGGGTGGTGCCGCTCTGGTCAACTATACTGAAACCTGCGCGCCGGAAAATATCCTGCTGCTCAGTTCCCCCAAAATAGACAAGAGAAGCCAGCAAAGCAAATGGTTCAAGGCGCTGGATCGAATCGGTTGCATCATACAGGTATGGGATATAGCTGCGGCGCAATTGCCGGGCTGGATCGTCCAGCGTTGCTCGCAACAACAAAAAACCATGCAACGGGACGCCGCCAATCTTATCGCGCAACGGGTGGAAGGCAACTTGCTGGCGGCCAAACAGGAAATTGATAAACTGTGCCTGCTGATTGATGCACCGCGCATTACCTTGCAGGACGCGTTGAATACAGTCACCGACAGTTCCCGCTTTGATGTATTCAAACTGATTGAAACTGCCTGCATGGGTAATCTGGAAAAGGCGCGGCGTATGTTGCTCGGCCTGAAAAACGAAGGGGTTGAACCGATCGCCATTTATGGTGCCCTGATGTGGGAGGTCAGACGCATCAAACGCTTCTGCCATGAAGCACAACAGAGTGGTGCCAGCGGGGCCTTATTCAAAAAACACGGGATATGGCAGCAACGTCAGGCCGTCTATAAGAAACTTGCACAACGGCTGGATGCAACGGAATCGGCCCGTATCCTGCTGGACGCAGGGCAACTGGACAGGGCTATCAAGGGCGCACTACCGGTTGATCGCTGGCAGGTTATGGAGAAATTCATCTTCCGTCTGGGCGGTGTCCGCCTTGCCGCCTGATACATCTATTGCATCCGGTTCACAGATCTCTATGATGTAACAACTATGAACATCAAAAAATATGTCCACGAAGTCGCAACCCGTGCCCGTGCCGCCGGCAAGGCCATGGCGCGGGCGGCGTCGGCGAGCAAGGATGCCGCCCTGCAACGCATTGCCGATAACATCATACAGTCCGAGGCCGACCTGCTGGCGGCCAATGACAAGGATCTGCAACACGGCAAAAAAATCAAACTGGAGGCACCGCTAATGGATCGGCTGGAACTGACCACCGCGCGGATACAAGCGATGTCGGAAGGGCTGATGCAGATCGCCGCCCTGCCCGATCCGGTCGGGGAGATCAGCGACATGGCCAATCGCCCCAGCGGCATACAGGTGGGCCGTATGCGGGTGCCATTGGGCGTGGTCGGCATCATCTACGAGTCCCGACCGAATGTAACCGCAGACGCGGCCGGCCTGTGCCTGAAATCAGGTAACGCCGCCATACTGCGCGGCGGCTCCGAGGCGATACATTCCAATCAGGCAATCGCCGCTTGTATCCGCACCGGCTTGCAACAGGCCGGGCTGACGGAGGATGCCGTGCAAGTCATAGAGACCACCGACCGCGCCGTGATCAGCGAACTGCTGGCCCTGCCTGAGCTCGTTGATGTGATCGTCCCCAGAGGCGGCAAGGGCCTGATAGAACTCGTCAGCAAACAGGCCCGGATGCCGGTGATCAAACATCTGGACGGGTTATGTCATGTCTATATTGATGACCGCGCCGATCTGGACAAGGCCGTCGCCATCGCCTTCAATGCCAAGACCCATCGCTATGGTGTCTGCAATGCGATGGAGTGTCTGCTGATCGCCAAGCCGGTGGCGAAGCCGGTGCTGGACAAACTGGCCCCGTTGTATCTGGATAAAGGTGTGGAGTTGCGCGGTTGCGAACAGACCCGACAACTTGTGACGGCGGCCAAACCCGCCACCGAAACGGATTATGCTACCGAATATCTGGCGCCGATCCTGTCGGTAAAGATTGTCACCGACATGGATGAGGCCATGCAACACATTGACCAATACGGTTCGCAACACACCGATGCGATCATCACCGAAGACTTCAGCCGCGCCAGACGCTTCCTCAGTGAAGTCGATTCAAGCTCGGTCATGGTCAATGCATCCACGCGTTTTGCCGATGGCTTTGAATACGGGCTGGGCGCCGAAGTCGGCATCAGCACCGACAAGTTTCACGCACGCGGGCCGGTTGGCCTGCATGGTTTGACCTCACAAAAATATATTGTTGTTGGAGATGGTCAGACAAGAGAATAATCCCCGCCTGTCAAACCCTGCCGCCGGTGGCTAGTGCTTGAAGCAATAGGCATACTCGGCGGCAGTTTTGATCCGGTGCATAACGGGCATATTCAGATTGCTGAATACTGCTACCAACAGCTTGCGTTGCAACAGGTCAAACTCATCCCGGTCGGCCAACCCGTGCATCGCGGCACACTCCGCGCCGACGGGGCGCACCGGCTCAAGATGTTGCAACTGGCCGTGGCGGACAAGCCCGGACTGACGGCCGATGATATTGAACTGCAACGCGACGGCCCCAGCTACACCATAGACACATTGCAACAGATACGACAGCAACAAGCTGCGGCGGCCTTGTGTCTTGTCATGGGTGCGGATGTCTTTGCCGGGTTGCACGAATGGAAACAGTGGCGACAACTGCTTGAGTATGCACACATCGTCGTACTCAATCGGGAAGCAGAAAAACTCCCGCCGCCGGATCCGGCGATGACAAAACAACTGGCCGCGCATACAAGCACAGACACGCAGCTTGTGCATCAACAAGCCGCCGGTAAAATCTTCCAGCTACCACTACCACTGATTGCCATCTCCGCTACACAGATCCGTGACGGTCTGGCAAACCGGCAGGCCGGTAGCATGTTGCCAACGGCGGTGCATGACTACATCCGCGACAACAAACTGTATGGCTATGACAGAACTGATTAAACTGATTACCAACGCGATGCAAGAGGTCAAGGCCACAGAGATACAGACCTGTCATGTCACCTCCCTCACTACCATCACCGATTACATGATCATCGGCAACGGGCGTTCCGCCAGACAGGTCAAGGCCATCGCCGACAAGATCATAGAGAACACAAAACAACACGGCATCAAGCCGCTGGGGGTGGAAGGCGAACAGCAGTCAGAATGGATACTGATAGATTTCGGCGATGTGATCGCCCATGTGATGCAACCCGCCACGCGGGATTATTACCAACTGGAAAAACTCTGGGAAGACGGTCGCGATGCCGATGCCGGTTCATCGCAGATATGAACACAGAAACAAACCTGCCGGTCATCTATCTGGCCTCAAAATCCCCCCGCCGCCGCGCCCTGCTGGAGCAATTGGGGGTGCAATACCAACTCCTGCAGGTGGATGTCCCGGAACAACAGGCCGCAGGCGAAACTGCGCTGGCTTATGTAGAACGTGTCGCCGCCGACAAGGCCCGTGCCGCCGCCGAACAGGCGCGGGACCGGCCTATTCTGGCCGCTGACACAGAAGTCATCCTGAACGATCAAATCCTGGGCAAACCGGCAGATCACACCGCCGCAATACAAATGTTGCAATCACTGTCAGGTCGGGAGCATCAAGTCATCAGTGCTGTCGCGCTGCTGACCACAACAGATCAACTACACACCGCAGTCAATCAAAGCAAGGTGCATTTCAAAACCCTGAGCAAAGCAGAGTGTGCAGCCTATTGCCAAACCGACGAACCCTGGGACAAGGCCGGTGGCTACGCCATACAAGGCCGAGCCGCCGCCTTCATCAGCCATATTGAAGGCAGCTATTCCGGCATCATGGGATTACCGCTATACGAAACAGCCCAACTATTGGCAAAAGCTGTGGTGGTGGATGTTTAGATTAGTCAATAGGGTACCCCGGCATCGATCCCCCCACCAAAGCAGGCTTCGCCTCCTTTGGCTCCCCCTCAAGGGGGGAGCAGTAACACCAAGAGGAACCCTAACTGGGGAGCAGTAACACCGGCACGAATAGCTCCCCCCTTGAGGGGGAGCCGGTGGCACAAGGGCGTAGCCCGTAGTGGCTCCGGTGGGGGGACTTGCTAAGTCCACCTCTGGAAGAGAAACCAACTCAATAATACCGCCGCAAACAAATCCCGTAATAATGATCAACGATATAAAAATAAATCCCCGTCCAATCCGGATCCCCGTTTATATCCGTAGGCCACCAGAGTTTCTTGTTAGTCCAGTACTGATAAAAATGATTGGCACAATACTCCACCGCCGTCTTGTCATACACAATCTCATCATTACCTGAGTCATTCTCCGCAACAATAAACTCCTGCATCACTTCCTGATAGGCGATGTCCAACCGGGGTTTGCCGTTCTCCCCCAACATCTCCCCCTTGCTGATGCGCTTGCCATAAGCCTCCGCCCGTTGATCCAGTTTTGACAACTTCACCACATCCTGCTCTGATTCCTGCAATCGCTCACAAGCCTTCTCATCACCCGCATCACACTTGCGCTGCCAGAAATCCAGCATGGAAAAATTATGCGCCCCGGCCAGAACGGCCAACAACAGGAAGTTTGCAGTCAGCATAGAGTTAGTGAAAACACCATGCAGTCAAACCGTCAGATCAACGGCACAATCAACAAGGCAACGATGTTGATGATCTTGATCAGCGGATTCACAGCGGGCCCGGCGGTGTCCTTGTAGGGATCACCCACCGTGTCGCCGGTCACTGCCGCCTTGTGGGCCTCGGAGCCCTTGCCGCCGCAGTTGCCGTCCTCTATGTATTTCTTGGCGTTATCCCAGGCACCGCCGCCGGTGGTCATTGAGATCGCCACGAACAGGCCGGTGACGATGGTGCCCAACAATAAACCGCCCAGTGCCACCGGGCCGAGTATCAGGCCGACCAATACCGGCACCAGTACCGGCAACAACGACGGCACGATCATCTCCTTGATGGCGGAGCGGGTGAGCAGATCCACGGCGCGGGAATAATCGGGTTTGCCGGTGCCTTCCATGATGCCGTCAATCTCCCTGAACTGGCGGCGCACTTCCAGCACCACCGATCCGGCCGCCCGGCCTACGGCCTCCATGCCCATCGCGGCAAACAGGTAAGGCACCATGCCACCGAGGAACAGGCCGATGATCACCATCGGATCGGACAACAAAAACTCCACCGAATGCCCCAGTTGTTTCTCCAGCGCGTTGGTGTAATCGGCGAACAACACCAGCGCGGCCAGACCGGCGGAGCCGATGGCATAGCCCTTGGTAACCGCCTTGGTGGTATTGCCTACCGCATCCAGCGGATCAGTAATGTTGCGGACCTTCTGATCCAGCTCGGCCATCTCTGCAATGCCGCCGGCGTTGTCGGTGATCGGGCCGAACGCATCCAGAGCGACGATGATACCGGTCATGGACAACATGGAGGTGGCGGCGATGCCGATACCGTACAGACCAGCCAGCTCATAAGCACCCCAGATGCTGGCACACACGGCCAGCACCGGCAGCGCCGTTGCCTTCATGGATATGCCGATGCCGGCGATGATGTTAGTGGCATGGCCGGTCTCGGAGGCGGCGGCGACGTGTTTCACCGGGCTGTATTCCGTACCTGTATAGTATTCGGTGATCCAGACCAGCGCCGCCGTCAGCAGCAATCCGATCAGGGCGGTGTAGAACACATTCATCGACAGAATGGCCACACCACCCAGCACCACCATATCACCCAGCACCATCGGGGTAACAAAGTAGAACGCGATCAGTGCCAGCACACCGGCGACGATCAACCCCTTGTACAAGGCACCCATCACACTGCCTTTCTCACCCGACCTGACAAAGAAGGTGCCGATGATAGAGGCCACAATGGACACCCCGCCCAGCACCAGCGGATACAAGATGCCGTCAATCACACCGGCCGGGAACAACAGGCTGCCCAGTAACATCGTGGCGATCACCGTCACGGCATAGGTCTCAAACAGATCGGCCGCCATACCGGCGCAGTCACCGACATTGTCGCCGACGTTATCGGCGATCACCGCCGGGTTGCGCGGATCGTCTTCCGGGATACCGGCTTCAACCTTGCCTACCAGATCGGCACCCACATCGGCACCCTTGGTAAAGATACCGCCGCCCAGACGAGCAAAGATGGAGATCAGCGAGCCGCCGAAACCCAAGCCCACCAGTGCGTGCAAGATGGTATCGGTCTCCATGCCCAGCTTGTCCAGAATGGTGTAGTAGCCTGCCACGCCGAGCAGACCCAGCCCGACAACCAGCAAACCGGTGATCGCGCCGCCACGGAAGGCGACGGTCAAGGCGGCATCAATGCCCTTGTTCGCCGCCTCGGCGGTACGCAGGTTGGAACGCACAGAGATGTTCATCCCGATATACCCGGCGGCCCCGGAAAACACCGCGCCGACCAGAAAGCCGACCGCGGTCGCCCAATCCAGAGCAAAGTAAAGGACAATAAACAACACGACACCCACCATCGCGATGGTGCTGTATTGCCGGTTCAGATAGGCCGATGCCCCCTGTTGTATCGCCCGTGCGATCTCCCGCATGCGCTCGTTGCCTTCAGGCTGGGCGAGGACCCAGCGCACCGACCACAAACCATAAACAATGGCGAGGCCGCCGCATAACAGGGTGAATAGTAATAAAGTATCTGCTGACATGATGTATCTCCGTTGGAAAAGTTGATCAATTATTTGAAACAGGGCGCAACATGCCCCGGCCTGAAATTAGCGTGATTTTACCTGCTTGATCAGCGAAGTTCAAAGTGTGTATCCAGTTTTTTCGGCACAGCGATGTTTTTCAGCTGCACATAATCGGGCAGGCCGTGTTGATACGGCGGATAATCTTCGCCCTGTATCAACGGTTGCAGGTAATCGCGGCAGGCCGGGGTGATGGAAAAACCATCGGCACTGATAAACTCCCTCGGCATGAACTTCTCCACATTCGCCACCGCCTCAAGCGGGGCGTGGCCGATTTGCCATTGGTAGGGATCGTTACCGAGTCGCTCAATGACAGGCATGATCGCATTCTCCCCCGCCAGGGCCAGCTCCACCGCCGCCTTGCCGACGGCGTAGGCCTGCTCCACATCGGTCGCGGAGGCGATGTGCCGCGCCGACCGTTGCAAGTAATCCGCCACGGCCCAGTGAAACTTGTGCCCCAATGCCTGCTTCAACATAGTCGCCACCACCGGTGCGGCACCACCCAGCTGGGCATGACCGAACGCATCCTTGCTGCCTTGCTCGGCGAGGAACCGCCCGTCGGGCCAGTGCGCGCCCTCGGACACCACCACCGAGCAGTAACCGTATTGCTCAACCTTGGCCTGCACTGCTGCCACGAACGCGGCCTCATCAAACGCGATCTCCGGGAACAGGATGACGACCGGGATGTCGTGCTCCGCATCGGCGGCCAGACCACCGGCGGCGGCGATCCAGCCGGCGTGACGGCCCATCACCTCCAGCACAAAGATGCGGGTGGAGGTGCGGGCCATGGAGCGCACATCATAAGAGGCCTCGCGGGTCGCGACGGCGACATACTTCGCGACCGAGCCGAAGCCGGGGCAGTTGTCGGTAATCGGCAGATCGTTATCCACGGTCTTCGGGATATGGATGGCCTGAACGGGAAAGCCCAGAGTGTCGGAGAGTTGCGAGATCTTGTGACAGGTGTCGGCAGAATCGCCGCCACCGTTATAGAAAAAATACGCGATGTCGTGCGCCCGGAATACTTCTATCAGCCGTTCGTATTCCGCCCGGTTTTCATCCAGACCCTGCAACTTGTAGCGGCAGGAACCGAAGGCCCCGGCGGGTGTGTGGCGCAGGGCGGCGATCGCGGCATCGGACTCGGCACCGGTGTCAATCAGGTCTTCCGTCAAGGCACCGATGATGCCGTTCCTGCCCGCATAGACATTGGCGATGCGGTCGGGGTGGCGACGCGCGGTCTCCAGCACCCCGCAGGCGGAGGCATTGATAACCGCCGTAACGCCGCCGGACTGGGCGTAAAAGGCATTTTTGCCGCTGCTCATCTTGTACAATTACTCCTTTCTTTCACAACCGTGGATATGGAGAGATATGCTAAACTTGCCTAGTGTAAGCCAACCTGAACCCTACTCACAACACGGCGTCAATAAGTAATATGTGTAATATGTATAGACTTGTCCTGTTCCTGCTGTTGCTCAGCCCCGGCGTTCATGGCGACTCCTCGCTGGGGTTGCCGGAGATAGGCGATTCCACCGGCGACATTATCAGCCCGGAGTATGAAAGGCGTCTGGGGCAGGCGTTTCTGAGCCAGGTGCGCAAGCAGGCCGATATTGTTACTGATCCGGAAGTGGAAACCTACATTATGTCCATCGGCTATCGGCTGGTGGCCCAGAGTGACAGCAATACCCGGCCATTCACCTTTTTCTTTATCAACGACCCGGCCATCAACGCCTTTGCCGCCCCCGGCGGGATCGTCGGTATGAACAGTGGCGTGATTATCAGTTCCGATAACGAGAGTGAGTTGGCCGGTGTGGTCGCGCACGAAATCGCCCATGTCACTCAAAAGCACATGGCCCGTGCGGTTGAGATGCAACGCAAACTCAGCATCCCGACACTGGCCGCTACCCTCGGTGCCATTCTGGTGGCCGCGATGGACCCGGCCGCCGGACAGGCGGCACTGGCCGCCGTGCAGGGCGGCATCGCTCAGGCGCGTATCAATTTTACCCGCTCAAACGAAGAGGAGGCCGACCGGGTTGGGGTGCAGTTGCTGGCCCGCGCCGAGTTCAACCCGAAAGGGATGCCGGCTTTTTTTGAAAAGCTGCAAAAGAACTCGCGCTATTCCGCCAAGGCGCCGGAGTTTTTGCGTACCCACCCGCTTACCAATAACCGTATCGCCGATTCGCTGGCGCGGGCGGCGGCTTATCCGACGGATTTCAAATATCAGGAAAGCCGGACTTATCATTATGTCAAGGCTAAACTGATCGTTAAATCTTACAAGAACCCGGATGATGCGGTGACTTTTTATCGCGATCAGATCAAAAACAATTATGATCAGGATCGCGATGTATCTACTTACGGTTATGCCATTGCCTTGGCGGCATCCAATCAATACAAGGCCGCGCGCAAGCAACTGCGTTCCCTGTTGCAAAAAGAACCGGAGAATATCGTTTATCTGCTCGCCGCGGCCGATGTGGAAGGCAAGGCCGGTGCTTATCAGGATGCCGTTGATATCTATGAGCAGGCAAAAAAGATTTATCCCGGCTACCGCCCGCTGGTGTTGAACTATGCCAACCTGCTGTTGATAGCCGAACGTCCGGAGCAGGCAAGAGACCTGCTGATTGAGTTCGGTAAATCCCATACGCCCGACATCACCTATTACAATATGCTGACACGCGCCGAGGCCGAGGCCGGTGATCAGGTTGAGTCCAATATCGCCAACGCCGAATATCATTTCCTCACCGGCGAAACTCTGGTCGCCATTCAACAGTTGAAGTTCGCGTTGGGACAAGAAGACCCCGGCCCCGACTACTACCAGCAGGAACGTATGCAAGCGCGTCTGGAACATCTGGAACAGGAGCTGGCTATAGAGCGGGCACTCAACCTCGCCCGCTAACACATCCCTTCGGCGACCATGCGTCCTGTTATCGTTTTTCTGCTGGCTTGTGTCGGCATCATTGTTCTTGGGGCTATCCTTGCCGGGCCGGTTTATGAGTTATTCCCCGAGGTCCGTTTCAGCCGGGTGGCATCCCGCACAACTTTGTTGCTGGGTCTGCCGGCAAGCCTGTTCTATCTTGCGTGGCAGGCAAATCTGTCGCTCGGTGCGCTCGGTTATGAAACGGGTCAAAGGAATAAAGCAATAGAGTTTTGCAACGGCTTTGTGTTGGGGCTTGCCCTGTTGATGCTGATTGAACTGAGCTTGCTCGGCCTCGGTGTGCATGCGCCGGACAGTCGCTTTGATCTGACACTTGTCAATCTGGGTATGGTGTTGCTGAAGGGCCTGAGCGCCGGTCTGGTTGTGGCATTGATAGAGGAGACTATTTTTCGCGGCGCGCTGTACGGCGGGTTGCGGGCGAATAGCGGCGCGGCATCAACCATTCTCGCTGTCAGTCTGGTGTATGCGGCGGTACATTATCTGAAATACCCGGAGCTTAGGCCGCAGACCGTGGTCGGTTGGTCCACCGGCCCGGCATATCTGCCGCAGGCACTGGGGCAGTTTTCCCAGCCTGTTTATTATGATGCGATGTTGACTCTGTTTATTCTGGGCTGTCTGTTCGGCATATTGCGGCATTTCTCCGGCAGTATTATTTCCTGCATCGGTTTGCATACGGCTATCGTGATGCTGAACAAGACCGTCAGCAAGACCACCGATTATGTTGCGACAAGCGAATATGGCTGGCTTGCCAATCCATACCAGACTACTCAGGGGTATGTCGCCTCATTCTGGTTGCTGGTGTTTTGTGTCGCCTGTTACCTGTATGCGAAAAGACATGCACGGCGCACTTTGTAGACTCCCCGCCGCATTGGCCTGCCTGTTGTGTATCGCGGGCTGTGATGAGCCGCCTGCACTGGAATATTTTCCGCTGCAGGAACAGATGGAATGGCAGTACCAGATAAGCAAGACGATCCTGAATGAAAGCTTTACACAAAGATCCATTATCAGGAGTCTGGAGCACACGATGGTGGATGGCAGAAAACTGTATCCGCAGATACTGGCCAACGGCAAGCGTTATCATTTTTTTGTAACGGATCAGGGGATACACCGTCTGGCGCAAGACAATGCAACGACAAGCCTGATCCTGAAGTTCCCGCTACAAGCAGGCACCGAATGGACAGAACCTACCCGGTTGTTTTTATTCACGCTACCGAAAAACCCGTCAGGGGCTGACCGGATTCAGAGTGATGAGATGTTCAAGCTCAGTGACGGCCTGCAACTGGATTATGAAATCAGCAGTCTGGATGAGACTGTAGAGAGTCAGGCCGGGCGTTTTTATAATTGCCTGCGCGTTGATGCGATCGGCCTGCTGAGACTTCCCGGGAGAATGATGCTCGGGGTGCGCACGATCAAGGTGCGGGATACGGAATGGTATTGTCCCGGCGTGGGTCTGGTCAAAAAGATCCGTCAAGAATTTGCCTTGCCGCTGGACTATCCGACTGAATACCGGCAGGAACTGACCGGATTCACCCGGCTGTGAATACGGCATAAATGGTGGGTCGTGCAGGAATCGAACCTGCGACCAACTGATTAAAAGTCAGCTGCTCTACCGGCTGAGCTAACGACCCAAAGGCGGCTGATGATACCCAAGTTTCATTACCGGGTAAAATCTCATTAGGGCTGCTGTACTGATCCGGATACATTTGAGATCAATAAGGCAGCCTGACATCGGTCCCCCCACCAAAGCAGGCTTCGCCTCCTTTGGCTCCCCCTCAAGGGGGGAGCTATTCGTGTCTGCTCCCCCCTTGAGGG
>JBPCXW010000199.1:0-7596 GCA_051008185.1 Gammaproteobacteria bacterium | reverse complement strand
GGGTTACTGGACAGTTTGTCTCTGGGCAGGGTGCTCAGGTTGATGTAGATGAGATGGGTGCTTGTGCCCCAGACTTTCTCGCCCCGGTTGTAGCTGATCTTGTAGGCTTCGGGCAGGTTCCATTTTTCCTTGCCGTGATAAAGCACCATCGGGATGATCTCCGGAGACTGTTGCAAAGTGCTGGAGGCTTCGTTGTCGAGGCGTTCTGCGAAGGTGATGGTGTATTTGGATAGTTGTGTCCCCACTTTTGAGTCGGGGCTGGATTTGTGTTCCAGAATGATGTAGATGTGATTTGGCTTGCCGGGTTTTGGTTTCAGTTTAAGTTTCCAGATGCAATCACAATAGAGAGCGCGCAGGGTTACGTTATCAACCAATGTTCCACTTATGACTTCAGGCGGGCCGATGATTTGGTCTCGCAGTTCAGGGATGTGATCCAGAATGAAGGCTAGAGCAAGGTCGGGGTGTTCAAATATCTTCTTGCAGAATTCATCGTGTGGATTGTTTGTATTTTGTTGTGGACTGGACATCATGTCCTCCTTGGTCCTTATTTGAGTTCCTTCGCACGATACCCTTGTTGTGTGGGTATGTCTTAATTAATTAGCCATAAATGTGACTTTTGTCACATTTTTTGGCAAAGTCAGAAACCTCTCTGATACCGAATATAACCGCTATGGTCAGTTTCGTCGCCGGCCTTTATTGTGGACTCATAGCCACTGCTGAAATACTCGCCCAGTTTGAAGTCTGCGCCCACGCCCAGGTTGGGGTTGTCGTTTTGCAGGTTGCTACGAGCGAAGATTGACAGCAGTTCCTGATCTTGCATTACCGGGATGCCGTATTTCAGTTCCAACTCATAGCGTAAGGCACGATTCATTAAAACCTGCTTTGAATATGCTTGGCGATCACATCGCAAATATCGGTGCTTGCCGGTTCCAGCCAGAGGCTCTCCGGCTCGGCCCGTAGCCAGGTCAGTTGCCTTTTGACCAACTGCCGGGTTGCGGCGATGGCCCGCCGTCGCATCTCTTCATAAGGAAATTCCCCTGCCAAATGCCCCCACACCTGACGGTATCCAACCAGCCGCATGGAACTCAGGTCGGCGTGCATATCGTCTCTGGCGTAAAAACCCCGCACCTCTTCCAGCAGGCCGCGGGCCAGCATCGTATCAAAACGCTGCTCTACCGCCTGATGCAGCACCGCCCGGTCGGCCGGTGCCAGCACGAACTTCAACGGCATCGCCGCCAGGGCCGGGTGGCGTCCCGCCGCCAGCAGGTCGGACAGGGTTTTTCCCGTCATTTCATAGACTTCCAGTGCTCTTTGTATCCTTTGTCTATCATTGGGATGGATACGCCGGGCCGATTCTGCGTCAATTTTCGCCAGTCTGGCATGGGCGCCCGCCGTGCCCCATTCGCTGAGCAGGCCGGACAGGCGCCGGCGTGTCGCCTTGTCCGTTGATGGCAGCGTGGAAAAACCCCGCTCAAGCGAGCGAAAATACAGGCCGGTGCCGCCCACCAGTAGCGGGATCTTTTGTCCGGCCCGGATCGTCTCAATCGCCTGCAGCGCATCACGGCAAAAACGCCCGGCGGAATAGTTTTCGGTCGCATCACAGATATCAATCAGCCAGTGCGGTGCCCTGGCCAGTTCCGCAGCGGCAGGCTTGGCCGTGCCGATGTCCAGACCGCGATACACCATCGCCGAATCCACACTGACGATCTCCAGCGGCAACCTGTCCTGTAACTGCATCGCCAGATTGGTCTTGCCGGCGGCGGTCGGCCCCATCAGATAGACAATCGGTGCGGCGGTTTCATTTCCCATGCAACAGGCCCGCCAGTTGCGCCGCTTGCAGCACACACCAGAGTCCGTTGTGAGCGGCCGCACTGCTGTCCAGATCGGATTCCTGCAACCAGCCCAGCACCCCGCGGACTTTTTCCAGGCTCAGTTCCTGCCGTGTATCGGCGGCGACATCACACAGGGCCGTCAGCAGTTGCTGCTCGTCAAAGCTATCGTCACCGCCCTGCTCCAGTGTCAGGCAAATCGCCTGTAACAGTTGATCAATATCGGCCTCCTCCAGCAGGGCCGGGACAGCATCTATCCGGATCGTATTGACACCCGCCAGCCGGATGCCGATACCGGCCCGTTCCAGCCTGTCCCGGTGTTTTTCCAGTAGCGCAAAATGCCGCTCGGACACCGGCTTCATCACCGGCACCAGAAACGGCCGTTGTTTGATCGCGTTATGTTCGTATTGCTTACGCAGGCGTTCCCGCAACAAGTAGTCATGCAACCCCCGTGCATCAACCAGAATATGCTCCGCCGCACGGCTGCATATCACATAGCGACCGGCAAGCAACAATACCGGTTTACCCAGACGGCTGTCCGGTGCCCCGCCAAACAGGGAACCGCTATCAATGACCTGCCCCGCGCTACGGTTGCTCAGCGGAGTATGTAAAGTATGAAGATCACCCGGCGTGTCTTGCACGCCACCGACATTATCCGCCCCGCCCGCCTCCGCCTGCCCCTCATCCATACCGGGCAAGCCCGTTGCACGGGTATCGGCCAGCGCGTTTTGCACGCTGCTGTGAATAAAGTTATGCACATTGCGCGGCTGATTGAACCGCACCTCACTCTTGGCCGGATGCACATTCACATCCAGCAACGCCGGGTCCATCTCCAGATACAACACCCAGGCGGGATAACGACCGTTCGGCACCTGATCGGCATAGGCCAACCTGATACTACGCGCTATCCGCTGATCACGGATCAAGCGGCCATTGATAAAGGTATATTGCAAATCCGTCTGACTGCGATTGAGCCGCGGCAAACCCAGCCAGCCCCACAGGCTCAACTTGTCACCCTCGGTATTGAGACTGATCGCACTGTCCGCAAAGGTCTTGCCGAAGATCTCCTGCACCCGGATACGCGGATCAGCACTGCTGTCACGGCAGTTCATCACGATCTTGCCGTTATGCGAAAGACGGATTTGGCTACCGAAGCGACTCAGGGCAAGCCGCTTGACTATCTCATGGATCTGCAAAAACTCGGTGCGCTCCGTGCGCAAAAACTTTTTCCGGGCGGGTATGGCCTGAAACAGGTTCTCCACCACCACGCTGGTCCCGAACGGATGCGCGCGCGGTTGCAAACTGCTGTGGTTACTAACGGGATCAATTTGCAAACACCAGCCATTGTCGGCGGACTCAATACGGCTGGTCAGCGTGAAACGCGCCGCCGCCGCAATACTGGCCAGGGCCTCGCCACGAAACCCGAGGCTGCTGATACAGGCCAGATCATTCTGCGATTGCAACTTGCTGGTGCTATGCCTTTCCAGTGCCAGTTGCATATCATCGGGATGAATACCGTGGCCGTTATCGCGCACCCGGATACGCTTGCTGCCGCCGCCGTCCAACTCAATGTCAATGGCATCCGCCCCGGCATCAAAGGCGTTTTCCAGCAGTTCCTTGACGACCGAGGCCGGTCGTTCTATCACTTCACCTGCCGCAATCTGGTTGGCAAGTGTCCTGGGTAGTTTCGTGATACGCGGGATGTTCCCCACTAACCCCCGCTGCCCCCGGGGATGGTTAGCACCTGACCGGTCTTGATCTTGTCACCGCGGATCTGATTGATCTGCCTGAGCGTGGTCACACTGACACGATATTGCGAGGCGATCTCCGACAAGGTCTCACCACTTTCAATGACATGTTTTCTTGCCTTCAGTTTTCTCTCCGCCAGCCAGGTGCCCTCCTTCGCACTGGTATAGAAATACGCCTTGATGCCACTGACCATCGCATTACTCATTTTTTCCTGATACGACTTGCTCAACAACCTGCGCTCATCTTCGGGATTGGAAATAAAAGCGGTTTCAATCAATATGGATGGGATGTCCGGCGCCTTCAACACCGCAAAGCCCGCCGATTGCACCCGCCTTTTGTGCAACTTGCCTATCGTTCTCAGACTGCGCAACATCCGGCCCGCGACATCAACACTGGCCTCCAGACTGGCATCCTGAGACAAATCCACCAGCACTGAATTGAGCACCTCGTCTTTTTCATCCAGCGTGATACCGCCTATCTGATCGGACGCATTCTCCCGCTCCGCCAGCCAGCGCGCATGGGCACTGCTGGCACCGCGCTCGGATAACACATACACCGAAGCCCCTTTCACCCGCGCATCCCTGAACGCATCGGCGTGAATGGAAATGAACAAATCCGCCCGGTGTCTGCGCGCGCGTTTGATCCGGTTCTTCAGGCTGACATAATAATCCCCTTCGCGCACCAGCACCGCCCGCATACCTTGTTCCTGATTGATCTTGCGCGCCAGACGCCGCGCCAGTTGTAACACCACATCTTTTTCCCAGGTGCCTTTCGGGCCGCGCGCACCCGGGTCTTCACCACCGTGTCCCGCATCTATGACGATCACCACATCGCGCAGTTTGACCACTGCCTCCTTGTCGTCTTGCAAGACCGATGGTAATTCCTGTTTGGTCGCATCGTCGTCATACAGGTCAATGACCAGTCGGTGGCCGTAACGTTGATTGGGGGGTAATTGAAAACTCTTTGCCTTCGCATATTTTTTCAGGTCCAGCACCACTCGCAGGTTGTTGCCGTGGCGACCGCTACGCAGGCGTTGCAGAAATCTGTCTTTTGCGGTGGGTTGTAGCAGTTTTGCCGAGGCCTTGATGTCTTTGATATCTACCGCGATGCGGAACGGATTGGAGAGGGATGTCAGTTTGTGCTGTACCGGGTCGCTGATATCAAATACCAGTCGGGTGCTGTCCGGTGCGGCCCAGATACGGATGCTGTCCAGACGGGTGGCTGCCGTCAGACTGTGAGAAAATACAGCTAAAAAACAAGTGCTTAGAAAAAATCGCATGGCCCCATATACAGATTTTATCAAGTCAGTGCGGGTATCATTTCAACTTTTTCTGAGGAAGTCAAGCTATCCCGCTGTTTTTTTTAGCATTCCGCCGGGGGCGTCTGGCAGGCTGTCCAGCAGGGCTTGTCCGGCCTTGCTGTGGCCGTGGTAGCCTACCCGGCGGCCTGTCGGCAAGATAGTCAGTGTGATGCGGATATCCGGCTCTGGCAGCAGTGCCCCGGCGCGTTCCGGCCACTCTACGAGGCAACAGGAATCGGCGGTGAAGTAGTCGCGGTGGCCGATGGATTCCAGTTCGGCGGGATCGTGGAAGCGGTAGAAATCAAAATGATACACGGCGTGTTCGCCGAACCGGTATGGCTCAACCAGTGTGTAGGTGGGGCTTTTCACTGCGCCGGTGTAACCGAGTGCCCGCAGCAGGCCGCGCACGAAGGTGGTCTTGCCTGCGCCCAGTTCGCCTTGTAGATAGATCGTCAGGCCGTCTGTTGCCGCGGCGGTGAAAGCGGCGGCGAAGTGTTCCAGATCAGCGGCGGCGGGACAGGTTGTTTCCGGCATCAGGGATTCACCAGTCGGCGGATGTGCGGCAACAGATCACCGGCGAGCAAACCCCGTTCGCCCTCTTCCGCTACCCGGTCGGCGGCGACGGCGTGGATATAAACCCCCAGCGCAGCGGCCTGCTCAGGTGGCAGGCCCTGCGCCAGCAGACCGGCGATGATGCCGGAGAGGACATCACCCATGCCGCCTGTCCCCATGCCCGGGTTGCCGGCGCAGCATAGTGTCAGGTCGTCGGTGCGGCCCTTGATTAGGGTCCCGGCACCTTTCAGTACCGCAACGCCTCCGTACTGTTGTTGCAGGTTGGTCACGGCGGCGAAGCGATCCGCCTGAATGGCATCAATATCGCAGGCGAGCAGGCGCGCCGCCTCGCCGGGGTGTGGTGTCAGGATCCAGTCCGCCGCCCGTGCCGGTTCGCCTGCCAGCAGGTTCAGCGCATCGGCATCCACGACCAGAGGTTGCCGACATTGCAGCACCCGTCCCAACAGGGTTGCGGCCCAGGCGGATTGTCCCAGCCCCGGCCCGATCACGATGCAACTCACACGCTCCAGGGTCGGCGACAGATCGTCACTCCCCTCTACTGCCAGACTCATTATCTCCGGCGCCTGCAAGGCCAGACTCTGTGTATGTGACTCGCGGCTTGCCACCGTCACCAGACCGGCACCGGTGCGGGCCGCCGCCTGCGCGGCCAGACACACCGCGCCCAGATACCCGTAATCGCCGCCGATGATCAGCACATGCCCGTGCCTGCCCTTGTGGGAACCACGCGGGCGCGGCGGCAGGCAGTCGTTGCGTAGTGTATCGGTCAGCAGTTGCAGACTGGGCTTGACCGATTCATATATGCTTGTCGGCACTGCGAGATCGGCGAAGATCAACTCACCGGTTTGATCCGGCCCGGCGCCAGTCAGCAGGCCCTGCTTGACACCGATAAAGGTCACCGTCTGCCGGGCCTGCACCGCCGCACCCAGCACCTTGCCGGTGTCGGCATCCAGACCCGACGGCACATCCAGTGCCAGCACTAGCACCGCCGCCTGATTCAGTTGCCGGATGGCGTTCAGATAATCCCCCTCCACATCCCGCTGCAGACCGGTACCCAATATCGCATCAACGATTACATCCGCTGCGGCAATATCAGTGTCAGTCAAAGTATCACTGACCTCGCCCTGTTCGCACCAGGCCTGTGCGGCCAACGCCGCATCCCCGCGCAGGGATTGCACCGCCGTCAACGCACAAACCTTGACCTGCAAACCGGCCTGCCGGGCCAGCGTGGCTACGACATAGCCATCACCGGCATTGTTACCCGCGCCGCAGACCACCAGCACCGAGCGACAATCGGGATACCGATCATGCAACACCGCAAACGCCGCCGCACCGGCACGCTGCATCAAACTCAGGCCGGGGATGCCGCTCTCAATCGCCAACCGATCCAGCTGCCTGACCTCGGCGCGGGTATAAGCCGCAGCTATCGCCTGCTCAACGATGATCCCGCCGGCCGCGTCATCCAGTTTCAACATTTAAAAAACTGTTTCCGGTAATACTGCAACTCCTCAATGGAGTCACGAATATCCTGCAAGGCCAGATGCATTGAGTCCTTTTCAAACTGCTCCTTGCCGCCGTGCCAGCGGTTCACCAGTTCCTTGACCGTGCTCACATCCAGATTACGGTAATGGAAAAACCGTTCCAGCGTCGGCATCAGCCGATACATAAACCGCCGATCCTGACAGATACTGTTACCGCACATCGGCGAGGTATTCTCAGGCACATACTGCCGCACAAAGTCCAGCGTGGCGACCTCGGCCCCGGCCACATCACAGTTGCTCTCCTGCACCCGCTGCAACAGACCCGAGCGGGTATGCTGACGGGTATTCCATTCATCCATCCCCTGCAATACCTCGTCCGGCTGGTGGATGACCATCACCGGCCCCTCCGCCAGGATCGCCAGATCCGGATCGGTAATCACGGTAGCGATCTCTATAATAAAATCGTTATCGGTATCCAGACCGGTCATCTCCAGATCAATCCAGATCAGATTATGTTTGGAAATTGTCATCGCTGTTATCCCGTCTCGGTCACTGCCAATAGAAATATCAATATTACAGGTATTTGTGACGGATCATTAACTTATGAGACAAAAATGGCAAGGGGTCGCCCCGTCCCCCCACCAAAGCAGGCTTCGCCTCCTTTGGC
>JBPCXW010000198.1:0-5493 GCA_051008185.1 Gammaproteobacteria bacterium | reverse complement strand
GCTCTCTGGTAACGAAACAAATAATTTTTGCCCACTGCAAGGCGATGATTCTACAGGGACTGTTAAAATTTTCTGGACTATTTCTGTTAAAACCATGCAGGCTCCTATTATACCTCGCAGGACTGCTATAATCGTAGATGCAACTGATTCGTTACCGCCCACAGCAAAGGATATGCTGTCAGCGCAGTTCAAATTGCAATATACATCTGGCCTTAATGGTCAGCAATGGCAGTCCAACTTGCATAACTATGAGAAAGTCAGCATATATGAGTTGAAGGAATCGGTGGTCGCGCTTGGTAAGCCGAGCTTTGAGATGTGTGCTCCCATACACAATGCAGTCAATGTATGGACGGATAATCAGCGCAAAAGAGTTCAGGTATTCAGGAACAAATTTACTAGCAAAATAGAAGAGTATATTGCCAAATTGGTAGTACAACCGGAAAGGGACAGATCTCCGATTATGGAGACTATTAGTCAGATTGCAAAAAATAATGATCGCATATTTATTGTTTCGGATATGATGGAACATGCCAGTGGATCTTGTTCCTTGTATTCGACCACAAGACACGATTACGACAAACTGGCAGGCAGGGATTGTGCAGGTTTTTCAGCAGCGTCGCTAGCTGGTAAGGATATCCATGTCTTATTGGTTCTGCGTAACAAATTGCGCTATCAGCAGAATCCTGCGTTAGTCGAATTTTGGGAAACTCATTTTTCTAAACGTGGTGCTAAGGTTTCTTTTGAAGTACTTGGTGATATACCGACATCCTGCAAAGGTTCGCCCGACCCGGTCGGGTGTTCGGTATGTCTGGCACCAGGCTTTATAGAAAACCACCAATACTGTCCTGACGCGGCAGGATAGAGTGCAAGATAACCCATGACAACCTCCCCCAACATCCTGATAGACAACTTCGGTCGTACGGTCAATTATGTGCGGATTTCCGTTACTGACCGTTGTGATTTTCGTTGTGTCTATTGCATGGATGAGACTATGCAGTTTGTGCCGCGGGAGCGGTTGCTTACTTTGGAAGAGCTTGCTTTTATTGCTCGGGCGTTTAGTGAGTTGGGGGTTAGCAAGGTGCGTATTACCGGTGGTGAGCCTCTGGTGCGGCATAATGTCGTCAAGTTGTTTGAGGATATTGGTGCCCTGCCCGGGGTTACTGAACTGGTTACTACTACTAATGGTTCGCAGTTGCCGAAACTGGCGCATGGCTTGCGGGCTGCCGGGGTGAAGCGTATTAATATCAGTCTGGATTCGTTGGAAACGGAAAAATTTCGGCGGCTGACACGGGTGGGTGAGCTGGATACTGTGCTGGCTGGTATAGAGGCGGCTCAGGCGGCGGGCTTTGAGCGGATCAAACTCAATTCGGTTATATTGAAAAACAGGAATGATGATGAGGTGCTGGATCTGGTGGAATTTGCCGCCACTCGTAATATGGACATCAGTTTTATTGAAGAGATGCCGCTCGGCGTTATTGGTGAGCATGATCGGGCTGAGGCTTATTATTCCAGCGATGCTATTCGGGCGGATATTGAGCAGAGATATACCTTGATACCTACTACTGAAAGCACCGGCGGGCCTTCCCGCTATTTCAAATTGCCGGAGACCGGCACCCGTGTCGGTTTTATCTCCCCGCACAGCCACAATTTTTGTGACAACTGTAACCGCGTGCGCCTTACCTGCGAAGGTCGTCTGTTGTTGTGTCTGGGACAGGAACATTCCGTTGATCTGCGACAAGTAGTGCGCGCACATCCCGGCGATTTGGCGGTGATGAAACAGGCCATACATGACTCGATGCGGATCAAGCCCAAGGGACATGATTTTGATCTGACCGCGAAGCCGGTTATCTTCCGCCACATGAATGTTACGGGGGGCTGATGCCGTCGTCCCTGTCCTTGCCCGCCCTGACCAGCGCGGGGCTTGACCCCACCATCGCAGTTGAAGCCCTGGATGAATACCGCAATGTCCGGGAGTTGCACATCGCCGACGAACGCCCGCTAACTATCTACATTGACAGTTACGAGATCGTCACCCTGATGACTATCGGTAGCAACCCGGAACTGCTCACACTGGGATACCTGAAAAACCAGGGGCTGGTAGAAGATATCCACGACATCAAATCCGTTCAGGTTGATTGGGAAGTCAGTGCCGCGGCAGTAACCACCCACACCGTCCGCGATGACTGGAAAGAACGGCTCGGCCCGCGCATCGTCACCACCGGTTGCGGTCAGGGAACGGTCTATGGAAATATCCTGGAGCAACTGCAACAGATCAAGATACAACCCCGAAAGATAAACCAATCAGAAGTCTATGCCCTGCTCAAAAACCTGAATGCCTTCAACGACGTTTACAAAACCGCCGGTGCCGTGCATGGTTGCGCCCTGTGCGAAGGCAGCAAGATCGTGACATTCATTGAAGACGTAGGCCGACACAACGCCGTTGATGCGATCGCCGGCAAGATGTGGCTGGAAGATGTCAAAGGCACCGACAAACTGTTCTACACCACCGGCCGCCTCACATCCGAAATGGTAATGAAAGTGGCACAGATGGGAATCCCGCTACTACTGTCCCGCTCCGGCATCACGCAGATGGGGCTGAAACAGGCCAAAGATTTCGGCATCACCTTGTTCTCACGCGCCAAAGGCAAACATTTTCTGGTGTATAACGGTAAGGAGAATGTCGTGTTTGATACCGAACTGCCGACAAAAAAGGCCGTGAGCCATCTCAAATCCCCGGCCTGATGGACAAGGCAAACATCACCGGCGTCATCCTCGCGGGCGGCAAGGCAAGTCGCATGGGCGGCACCGACAAGGGCCTCGTCCCGTTCTCCGGCCACCCGATGATTGAATACATCATCGCCGCCGTGAGACCACAAGTCGCCACCTTGTTGATCAACGCCAACCGAAATATAGAGCATTACAAACAATACGGTTACCCGGTAGTGCCGGACCACATCGGCGGCTACCAAGGCCCGCTGGCTGGCATGGCCGGTTGCATGGCCGCCACCGACACGGACTACATACTCACCCTGCCCTGCGATTCCCCCTGCGTATCAGACGACCTGGTCAGCCGTCTGGCAACCGAACTGCAAGCCAGGCAGGCAGAAATCTGCACCGCACACGATGGTGACAGGTTGCAACCGGTGTTCGCCCTACTACACACCGGCCTGCTCACCTCACTGGAAAAATTTCTGGCAGACGGCAATCGCAAAATAGACAAGTGGTATGCACAACACAAACTCGCCGTCGCCGATTTCTCAGACTGCCCCGAAACCTTTTCCAACATCAACACCCCCGCCGATATAAGCGAACTGGAAGCGCGGGTCCTGAATTGAATGTCGGACACAAACATCGCCATCGCGACATTTGTTATTGATCGCCTGCTGAATAACAAGCACAATCAAGACTATGACTGCATCACCCATTAAAAAAGATCCCAGCTGCCGGGATGATTACGATCCCGCCTCGCTACAACCCGACGCGGCCCTCGGCAAGATCAAGCAGGCCATCAGCCCGGTAACAGGCGAGGAATCCCTGCCCATCCGGGATGCCCTCGGGCGCATCCTGACCGCCGACATCCGCTCAGGCATCAACGTCCCCGCCGCCGGCAACTCGGCGATGGACGGCTACGCGATCAACAGCGGCGACCTGCCGACAAAAGACAGGCGCGAGTTACAAGTTATAGGCACCGTCTTCGCAGGCAAGCCATTCACGGGCCGCGTCCCCGCCGGTTCCTGCGTGCGCATCATGACCGGCGGCCTGATGCCGGATGCCACCGACACGATCATCATTCAGGAAGATGTACAACGCGAGGGCGACAGCATCAGCATAGACGGCAACACCCGCCCGGGCGACAATGTGCGCGCGGCCGGTGAGGACATCGCCGAAGGCGATCTGATCCTCGCCCGTGGCCGTCGCCTGAACCCGGCCGACCTCGGCCTGATCGCCTCGCTCGGGATCCCCGAAGTTACGGTCAGGCGAACAATCCGCGTCGCCTTCTTCTCCACCGGCGATGAGCTCAGGAGCATCGGCGAGCCGCTGGAAGACGGTGCCATCTATGACAGCAACCGCTACACCTTGCACGCGATGCTAAGCCGCCTCGGCGCAGACATCATTGACATGGGGGTAATACGCGACCAACAACAAGCAGTAGAAACCGCCCTGCTAAGCGCGGCAGACAAGGCCGATGTCATCATCACCTCCGGCGGCGTCTCGGTGGGCGAGGCTGACTTCATCAAACAAGCCCTGCAAAAAACAGGTCAGGTAGCGTTCTGGAAAGTAGCGATGAAACCGGGCCGCCCGCTGGCCTTCGGCACGGTAAAACAAGCCCTGTTTTTCGGCCTGCCCGGCAATCCGGTTTCGGTCATGGTCACCTTCTATCAGTTCGTGCAACCGGCCCTGCGCGCCCTGATGGGCGAGACAGACGATCACAACATGACCATCAAGGTACGCTGTGATTCAAAACTGAAAAAACGCCCGGGCCGGGTGGAATACCAAAGAGGAATCATGAGCCGGGACAGCAACGGCGAGTTGGTCGTCGTCAAAACCGGCGCACAAGGCTCCGGCATATTGAGTTCCATGTCCAGAGCAAACTGCTTCATCATCCTGCCACTGGAATCCACTGGCATCGAGGCCGGTAGCATGGTGGATGTACAACCGTTCTTCGGCCTCGTCTAAACCCGTCAGACCGCTACCTGCATCCCGTCATAAGAGACTTCCCACCCCGCCGCCTGCACGGTCTTGCTTTCCTCACTGTTAGCAAACAGGATCGGATTAGTCGTGTTGATATGAATAAATATCTTCCTTTTGATATTCAACTTGCTGAACGCCTCCAGCGTCCCGTTCTCACCGCTAAGGCTCATGTGTCCCATACGCTTACCCGTCTTCACGCCAACCCCGTCCCGAATCATCTCATCATCCACCCATAAGGTGCCATCAAAAAAGATCAAATCAGCACCATCTATCCTGCCCGCCAGTTCCGCAGTCATATCAGCACAGGCCGGCATATAATAAAAAGACTTGCCACTACGCTTGTCCGCCACATACAAGGCAATAGTATCCTCATCAACCGACCCCAGATTGTCGCCCTTGCTCTCATCCTCCAGCCACAACGCCACCTTCCCGGGCACCGCAAACGGCGTGATCTCAATCCCGCTACCAACCCCACCGGGTTTCATCAACTCAAAAGTCTGCTCCAACGACATAGCATTCCGGCTAACAAATTCCGGATTCAACACATTGAAGATATTGTTGGCCTCCAACACCTCCAACACCCGACCGGTAGCATACAGATTCAACGGCTGCGACTCCCGCAAGTTCAACAACCCGGCCACATGATCCACATCTGCATTGGTCAGCACCGCCCCCATGATCGGACTATGCCGCAAATCCTTCTTCGGATGCAAAATATCATTGTCATTGATCTGCTGCCGCAAATCCGGCGAAGCATTGAACAAAAACCAGTCCTCCCCATCCGCACTGACAGCAATAGAC
>JBPCXW010000197.1:0-10611 GCA_051008185.1 Gammaproteobacteria bacterium | reverse complement strand
CCCTTGTGCCTCTGGCTCCCCCTCAATGGGGGAGCTATTCGAGGTGGTGGGCGGCGGCAACGGCGCGTGGTGTGAAGAGACAAAGAAGGCGGTAGCCTTCTTTGACATTGTCGGTGCCGATGCTATTACTCATCCAGATATTTCTCCGCATCCAGTGCCGCCATGCAACCGAGACCGGCGGAGGTGACGGCCTGGCGATAAATCTGATCAGCCACATCACCGGCGGCGAATACGCCGGGGATGCTGGTGGCGGTGGCATTACCATCCAAACCGCTGTTGATGGTGATGTAACCGTTTTGCATCGCCAACTGATCGGCAAAGAGTTCGGTGTTCGGGCGATGGCCGATGGCTATGAAGACACCCTTGACTGCTACTTCCTCCGCCGCCCCGTCGCTAACGCTTTTGATCCGTATGCCCTGTACGCCGGTGTCGTCGCCCAACACTTCGTCCAGAACATGATCCCAGCGGATGTTGATATTGGATCGTTCAAACAAACGGTCTTGCAGGATTTTCTCCGCCCGTAACTTGTCGCGTCTATGCACCAGTGTCACATCCGAGGCGATGTTGGACAGGTACAGCGCCTCCTCCACCGCGGTGTTGCCGCCGCCGATCACGGCGACTTTTTGCTCTTTGTAGAAGAAACCATCACAAGTCGCGCAGGCACTGACACCTTTGCCCATGAAAGCTTGCTCGGAGGGCAAGCCCAGGTATTGTGCGGAGGCACCGGTAGCAATGATCAACGCATCGCAACTGTAATCACCGTTGTCACCTGTGAGCAGGAACGGACGCTGTTGCAGATCGGCGCGCTGTATGTGGTCAAACAGGATCTCGGTGTTGAAGCGCTCGGCATGTTGTTGCATTCGTTGCATCAGCTCTGGCCCTTGCAAACCTTCCACATCGCCGGGCCAGTTATCTACATCGGTGGTGGTGGTCAGTTGGCCGCCCACCTCTATGCCGGTGATCAGGATCGGTTTCAGGTTGGCGCGGGCACCATATACCGCGGCGGCATAACCGGCGGGGCCGGAGCCGAGGATGATCAGTTTGGCGTGTCTTGTTTCTGGCATGGCAGCAGGATGATTAGTGGTAGTCAATGAGTTCGGTGCAGTATTGCGCTTGTGCCAGCAAGGCATCATCGCCGCCCAACTGACCTACCAACTGTACGCCCAAAGGCAGGCCGTTGTCTATTCGGATCAGGGGCAGGTTGATGCAAGGCAGTTTCAACAGGGTCCAGATGCGGTTGAATACCGGGTCGCCGGTGGCTTGCAGGCCGACAGGTGCCTCGGCGGGGGCGGAGGCGGTGATGATCAAATCGGCTTCGGAAAAGACTTCCTGCAAAAAAGTTTGCGCGACGGCGGTGGCCTCGGCCAGTTTGTCAAACAAAGCGGGATCGGTTTGCGCGCCCATCTCTATCAGTTGCAGGGTTTCTGGGCGTAGTTTATCGCCGGACTTGTTGGCTATGTCGCCGAGGGTCTGACTGGCGCCGTGGGCCAGCAAGGCCAGTTGCAATTCCGGCAAACCGGCCAAGGGGTGGTCATTGGGTTCTATGATCCTGACACCGCTTGCGGCAAGGGTTGTGACGAACTGTTCTATCGCCGCCTGGGTTTGCGGGCTGGCCTGCTCCCATACCGGGCTGCGGACGAACGCGACCGCGTCAGGCTTGGCGGCGGACAAGGGGACCGGCGGACGCTCGGTCAGCACACCTTTCAACAAGGCCAGATCGCCGACCTCTCTGGCGAAGCCGCCGAGGGTGTCCATTGAAGGTGCCAACGGATGTACGCCGGTCAGGGAGAAGGTGTCGTAAGCGGGTTTGTAACCGATGGTGCCGGTGTAAGCGGCGGGGCGGATGATGGAACCGGCGGTCTGGGTGCCGAGGGCCAGCGGTACATGGAAGTCGGCCACCGCGGCGGCGGAGCCGCTGGACGAACCGCCCGGTGTGTGCGACAACTTGTGCGGGTTGGCAGTCGGGCCGGGGGCATAGAAGGCGAACTCTGTGGTTACTGTCTTGCCCATGATGATCGCGCCGGCTTGTTGTAACAGATCAACACAGGTTGCGTCTTGTTGCGGTTGGTGATCGCGGTAGGCTTCTGAGCCGTAACAGGTTGGCATGGTGCGGGTGTCAATGATGTCCTTGATGCCAACCGGGATGCCGTGCAAGACACCTGTCGGTGTTTGTTGGTCGCGGGCGGCGGCCTGGGCCAGCACGACCTCCGGGTCAAAGTGATGCCAGGCATGCACGGCTTCTTCTCGTTCTGCAATGCGATCAATGCAGGACTGTGCCAGTTCGGTCGCAGTGAAGTCGCCTTGCACAATACCGGCGGCGGCACGGGTGGCCGGTAAGGTGTGCAGATCGTCGGCCATGTCTAGTAAATGACCAACTGATATACCGCACCGATATGGCCCAGCACCTCTGCTATCTCGGCGTTGATGGCGTTGCGGGTGGGTTGTTGTAACTCGGGATCGTCGCGGGTTAGCAGTAGTACGGATGCGGGGTGTATCAGTAGATCCTTGATGTGGTAACACTCCGGCGGTGCTTTGGGCAAGTTGCCGTCGTGATGATAATTTTTCTCCATTTCTTCGCGGCTGATTTGCTTGAGGACGGTTTTTACTTCCAGGCTCTTTTGCAGATAGGCATCGCATTGCGGTAGACGGATCCGGGCCCAGTCAAGGATGGACTCGGCAAACTGCATCAGATTGACGGCATGTTGGTTTATATAGGTGCGGTCAATACTGTCCAGTGTAGAGGTTAAACGTTTTGCCTCTATCTCATACTGCGCCAGTAGTAGCGCGGTCTGTTGCTGTTTTTGTTGATGTTCTGCGCTATCGGGCTGTGCCGTGGCGGGCGGCGGTAACGATAAACAAATGACACTACATAAAATAATCGCCAGACCCAATCTGCACATCCGCTTGTGTGGCGGATCATTAACAGGGGAGACAAAAATGGCCTGGGGTCGCCCCGCCCCCCAACAAAGCAGGCTTCGCCGCCTTGGGCTCCCCCTCAAGGGGGGAGAGATGCGGGGTGGGAGGCGGAGGCGGTGTGTGTGGCGTGAAGAGACAAAGCAGGCGTTGTTTGCCTGCT
Organism: Gammaproteobacteria bacterium; assembly: GCA_051008185.1. Lineage (GTDB taxonomy): Bacteria > Pseudomonadota > Gammaproteobacteria > Eutrophobiales > Eutrophobiaceae > CAXMWX01. The sequence continues at coordinate 7,535 of JBPCXW010000197.1, read as the reverse complement.
TTGACATTGTTATTGCTCCCCCCTTGAGGGGGAGCCGGTGGCACAAGGGCGTAGCCCGTAGTGGCTCCGGTGGGGGGCCATTGCTAATCGGTCTCATCAGTACTGATGCCGCTACACTACTTATCCTGCAGGCGAGTTATGATAGAAATTCTCTGAGGCCGGTTGGCGTTGTTTCGCCATAGCGATAATGTCTGCCGGGATGTCAAACTTGAATGTGTTGTCCGGGCCGATGCCCTCTTCCCGCAGACAGTCCGCCATATCATCATCGGCGGCGGTGAAACCTGCCTTGTCGTTGAACGCCCATTCATCTTGCAGGCACTGCCAGCCGATGTCCGCAACTTGCTCGTTATCAAGTTCCTCGCCGAAGAAGTGTCGGAAGAACTCGCGGTGTTCGTCAATGGTTGGGCCTAAAAACATACAGAAACCGGAACTGTCGCAGATGGCGTTGATGATCTGCACCTCTTGTGAGGCGCGTGCCGCGTCTGCGCCGGTGATCTCCTGATCGACTACCAGACCGGCGGTGTGATCGGCGCCCATCGCACTACTGCAATAGGTGATGCCGGAGGCCTTGAGCGGTCTCGGGTCCCAGGCGGGCATGGCCTGACCCTTGGCTACCGGGATGCGGTCGTGCTTTTTTGCCAGACCGACGGCCAGAGCACCGTTGCCGACCAGTTGTGCGTCGGCATCGCCGCCGTCTATGCCTTTGTCCAGCAGTTTTTTTGCCGCCGCCGCATCGCCCCACTGCATGCCGCCGGCATCCATCAACACGGCGATTGCCGCGCCGGTTTCTATGGTATCCAGTCCGAGTTCATCGCACAGGCGATCCAGATCGGCCACATCTTCCCAGTTGTTGATGTCACAACAGGAGCCTAGCAGGGTGAGGGTTTCAAACTCCAGCGCGGAGGTGACATAGTTGCCGTCTTTGTCGTGCACGATATTGGAGCACTTGACGATGCAACCGCTCATGCAGTTGTGCATACCGCCGCCGCGCTCGGGGAAGGATTCCTGAATGCGCGCCCCGTCCAGACTGTCCACCTGCGGGTTGCGACCGGCGGTGCGATTCTTGTAGGGGAAGGTGTATAACATATTGGCGGCGGGGACGACCGCGCTGGTGCCGTATTTGAAAGTGTCGTGGCGGCCGTTTTCCAGATAGTCTTTGCTGAATGCTTTCATGTATTTTGCGAAGGCCTTGGCATCAACCGGTTTGCGTATCGGTGCCTTGCCCGGATCAATGACTACCCATTTCAGGCACTTTGATCCCATCACCGCCCCTACCCCGCCGCGGGCGGCGTGGCGTGCCGGCCTTCTTTGTTTGTCCCGGTCGGTGCAACCTACGGACGCGCCTTTCATCATCATCTCACCGGCGGGGCCGATGGTGATGGCTGAGGCGGAGGTCGGGTATTGCGCCAGTAATTTTTCACAACCGGCGTAGTTGCGCATGCCTTTATATTCATCGGCGGATAATAGTTGCACGCCGGTTGCTGTGACTTCCAGGCCCCAGCGTTTTTCTCTGTCGGCGGGTTGGCCGGTTACGATGATGGCGCGGTAGCCGAGTTTCATTAGATCCTGCCCGGGTTCGCCGCCGGCGTTGGCTTCCTTGATGCCGTTGGTTAGCGGACTCTTGCAACCTACCGAGATGCGTCCGGAAGTGGGCGCGGAGGAACCGGACATGATGCCGGGGGCCAGTACCAGGATATTGTCCGGGCCGAGGGGGTCGCAACCGGGGTCGCATTCTTCCAGCATGATCCTGGCAGAGAGGGCGCGTCCGCCGAGGTAGCGCCAGGCCGGTGGGAAATCTTCTGTGCTTGCGGTCAGCGTTGTCATATCAACGCGGATGAGTTTGTCGTTATCCCATGCATTGCTCATGGTGGTTCTCCTGTTGGTGTTCGCTTGGTATTGGGGGGTAAAGGTATGCCCTTTGTGCGTGTTTGGCAAGTCCGTTGTCTTGACTCATGGGGCGAAATCAGCAAGGTCCCCCCACCGGAGCCACTACGGGCTACGCCCTTGTGCCACCGGCTCCCCCTCAAGGGGGGAGCTATTCGGGGTGGTAGGCGGAGGCGGTGGGTGTGGCGTGAAGAGACAAAGCAGGCGTTGTTTGCCTGCTTTGACATTGTTACTGCTCCCCCCTTGAGGGGGAGCCAAAGGAGGCGAAGCCTGCTTTGGTGGGGGGATCAGGAATTAGCCCAGTGTATAGTGGCAAACGCCTGTAATTAGCAGGGCAAAGATCAGATTCAGCACTATACCCTCGCGCATCATCTCCTGCATGCTCACCCTGTCTGTGCCGTAGGCAATCGCGTTCGGCGCAGTCGCCACCGGTAGCATAAAGGCGCAAGAGGCTGACATGGCCGCCGGGATCATCATCACTTCCGGGGGGATGTTGACGGCCATCGCGGCGGCGGCCAGTATTGGCATCAGCAGTGTAGTAGTGGCGACGTTGGACGTGATCTCGGTCAGGAAAGTGACGCACAGGCAGATGCACAGTATCAGTAGTGGTAACGGCAGGTCGGCCAGGACCGTCAGCCGGGTGCCGATCAGCTCCGCCAGACCGCTTACCATAAAGGCCTTGGCAATGGTTATACCGCCGGCGAACAGCAGTAACATACCCCAGGGGATTTCCGAGGCGGTCTTCCATGTCAACAGGCCGCCGCCTTTGCCGGAAGGGATCAGAAACAGCAACAACACGGCGGCCAGTGCTACGGTGGAATCGCCCGCGCCCGGAATGTGTAGCAACTGCGACCAGCCGCCGAACGGCTCCGAGCGGGTTATCCAGAACAAGACCGCCAGAGAGAAGACTACGAGTACCCGCTTTTCATCCACCTCCCAACTGCCGGTGGCGGGGAGAGTGATCGCCATTTTGCCGCTGACATTGCGCGTCAGCCACAAGGCCATCAGCGGCAAACCAAGGATGACAACTGGCAGACCGATCTCCATCCAGCGCAGGAAACCGAACTCCTGTTGGGTGAACTCCTGATACACCCCGGCGAAGATGACATTGGGCGGCGTGCCGATCAAGGTGGCGATGCCGCCGAAGGATGCCCCGTAGGCGATGCCCAGTACTACCGCAATCGCCAGTTTTTTGTCATCCAGCATGGCCAGTACGCCGAGGCCGATGGGCATTAGCATCAGCGTAGTAGCGGTGTTGCTGATCCACATGGAAAGAAATGCCGCGGTGATGATAAAGGCGAAGACGATGCGCTTGCCGCCGCCGCCGAGTTTGTTCAGCATCATCAGGGAGAAGCGTCGGTGCAAACCGCATTGCTCCAGTGATTTGGCCAGCATGAAACCGCCCATCAACAACAGGATGACATGATTGCCCAGACCCAGGGCGACTTCCTTGTGAGTTAGCACGTTGCACAGGGGAAAGGCGGCGAACGGGAGCAGCGAAGTGGCCGGGATGGGCAGGGCCTCGGTCACCCACCAGATGGCGGTCAGCAAGGTGATGGCGAAGGTCGCGGCCACCTTGTGATCGGCCCCGGCCATTATGGACAGGAAATAGGCCGCCAGTGCCACCGGGGGGGCGAGGTATAGTGCGGATTTTTTGATGTTCATAGTGTGTTGTCCCCTGAAACAGGTGGGGGATTATACGGAAAGCGTTATACAAACACACCCCCCGCGGTTCATCTGCGGTGCTTGATATTTTCAGTGCCGGTATGGATAATAACCGCTCACGCCAACACAGGATTACATACCGATGAAAAACATTATTTTCAGCATCACCATTATATTCGGCCTCGGTGCCTTGCAAACGGGCTGTACCGATTCAGGGCGCCTGGACGAGGTGCTTGCCGCCCAGTCGGAAGACATACAGGCACGTTATGTCTATCGCAACCCCAAGGCGACTCTGGAGTTCCTCGGTGTGAAGCCGGGTATGACGGTCGTGGAAGTCCTGCCCGGAGGGGGCTGGTATAGCAAAATCCTGATCCCCTACATCGGCCCGGAGGGAGCCCTGATCGGTGCCGACTATCCTTACGACATGTTACCCAAATTCGGTTTTTATAGCGACGAGCAACTGGCAAAACGCAAGACCTGGACAACGGACTGGCCTGTTGAGGCCGGATCATGGTACGACCGGGACGCGGCCGATGTCTCCGCCTTTGTGTTGGGCACCCTGCCCGCCGAGTTGCACGGCAAGGCCGATGTCATCCTGTTCATCCGGGCATTGCATAACCTGCACCGTTTTGAAAATGACGGCGGCTACTTTACCACCACCCTGCGAGAGGCTTATGCCGTACTCAAACCCGGCGGCATTTTGGGCCTGGTGCAACATCAGGCCGCGGAGGACATGCCCGATGATTGGGCACAAGGTGGCAAGGGTTATCTCAAGAAAAGCCTGGTGATAGCAAAACTTACCGAGGCCGGTTTTGAATTCATTGATGAGAGCCCGATCAACCATAACCCCAAGGATCAACCCACCACGGACGACATCGTCTGGCGCCTGCCGCCCAACTATTTTACCAGCCGGAAAGACGCGGAACTCCATGCCAAATACGAGGCCATCGGTGAATCCAATCGCATGACATTAAAGTTTCGCAAACCTGAATAAGGGTTATACTTGCAACCACGCGCCTGTAGCTCAGCTGGATAGAGTGCTGCCCTCCGAAGGCAGAGGTCACAGGTTCGACTCCTGTCAGGCGCGCCAATTTTTGGGATAGCGAAAGATAACTGAAAGCAAAAAATTATATGCGTATTATTATCGGAATCAGTGGTTCAAGTGGTGTTGTTTACGGCATTCGTCTGTTGCAGTTGTTGCAACAGCAGGCGGATGTTGAGACTCATTTGATTATGTCTGCTACGGCCAAGATGAATGTGCCGATTGAGACAGATATGACGGTTGCCGAGGTTGAGGCCCTGGCTGATGTGCAACATCATTTTAATGATGTTGCTGCGTCTGTCTCCAGTGGTTCGTTTGTTACTGCGGGGATGATTGTTGCGCCCTGCTCTATGAAGACTTTGTCCGGTATTGTTAATTCCTATGCTGATAATCTGTTGGTCAGGGCTGCGGATGTGGTATTGAAAGAGGGGCGGAAGCTGGTGTTGATGCCGAGGGAATCGCCTTTGCATCTGGGGCATTGTCGCTTGTTGTATCAGGCGGCGCGTATGGGGATTCAGTTGGCACCGCCTATACCGGCTTTTTATAACCGGCCGGGGTCGGTGGAGGATGTGGTTGATCATTCCGTGGGGCGGGTGCTGGATTTGTTTTCTCTGGATGCGGGGGTTGTCAAGCGTTGGGAGGGCAAGGGCGGAGTTGATCCAGAGCGGTAGTGATTGTCTGATTGGGGAGGTCGGGGATGCTTGCCTGAATGATGGGTTGCAGGTTGTTTCTGATGAACGGATCAACGCTTGCGTTGATAGTCTGGAAATAGTGGGTCAGGTTTCTGATGATATTGTTGAGTTGGGTCGCCGGGGCCGGTTCGTTTGTCGGTACGGGGCTTACCAATAGCTGTAACGTTTGTTGCTGGACCCGCTCTGCCGCCAGTTCTGCGGCCTTTATCTTGTCTCGCAGGTGTGTGCAGTCGGCCGTGGGGATGCGGGGGTCCGGGCAGCCCGTGTGTTTCATCCAGGTTCGCGTCCGGCGCAGGGGTTGCACCACTTCGTCATGCCAGCTTTTTGAAAAATTGAATACATTTTGCAGGGCGGCCTGCGGTTGGTCGTCATTGAAGCGGGCGTACCAGCAGCAGAACAGTAGCAGGTTGACATCCATGTTGCGTGCATCCTGCAAGGCCAGACAGGCGTGTCTTACCTCCTCCGTATGATAGGTCTGCACGGAAAAATCCCATAATGATTCGGCCACGGTTACCCTGCGTCCATGGTCAGAGTGGGGCCGTAATGGAACGGGCGGTTTTTGTTGGAGAAGTAGATCATGCTGTATTCAAACCCCGGCGCGGGGGATTTGGTCAAGTTGTTTTAGCAAGGTCACGAAGCGGGATAGTTTTTGTTGTTGCCAGGCGGCCACATCAATGTTGCTGAAATCGTAATAGCCCTGCCCTTCGCGCATGCCCTTGTGGCCGGCTTGCATCATTTTGCTTACCGATTCCGGCGGGGCGTGGGCCGGGGAGTTGAGTGCCTCGGCCATATAGTGCCCGGCGTAATACAGAATATCCACGCCGCCCCAGTCTATAAACTCCATCACGCCCATAGTGGCATAGCGCGGGCCGAAGCCGTAGAGGATCGCCTTGTCAATGTCTTCGGCGGTGGCCACGCCCTGCTCAACCATGCGACAGGCCTCGGACATGATCAGTGCCTGTAGCCGGGGCACGATGTAGCCCGGCTTGTCACTGCAACGCACGGGAACCTTGCCAATCTGCTGGAACAGATCAACTACATCATCAACCAACCGGGCATCGCTGATCTCGTTGGCGCTGATCTCTACCAGCGGGATCAAATAAGCAGGATTGAGGAAATGGGTGTTGATGAACCGCTCCGGGTGACTGATATACGACTGCAGTTCCGTCACTGCCATCGTGGATGTGGTTGAGGTCACCACCGTGTCGGGACGACAGTGTTCGCCAAGCAGTTGCAATGCGGCCTGCTTGGCGGCCTTCGTCTCCGGCACGGCCTCCAGCACGATGTCGGCGGCGGCCAGCACCGGTTGCGCTTGGGCGCGGTCTTGCACGCTTATCAAGGCGAGGATTTTTTTTACCTGACCGGCGTTGATGATCCCCTGGCTGACGAGAAAGTGCAGGTTGGATTCGATCTCGGCAATAGCGTCCGCTTGCAAGGCAGTGAAGGCGGCAGCATCCCGGTCTTTGACATCCAGCAAGGTCACGCCATAACCGGCGTAGGCAAAGACATGGGCAATGCCTCGGCCCATGCGGCCCGCACCCAATGCGACGATGTGTCGGAAACGCCCCATTCAAATCCCGTCGTGCAACAGAGCCCGCAACGCATCCGGCGCAAGGGTCGCCAGACCCAGACTGCCCAGGGTCCTGCCGCTGCTCATAAAGTCGCGGCCGTTGATCGCCGAGCCCATCGCAAGCAGGCCGTTGGAGATAGGGCAATCCACTTCCGCATACTCACCGCAGGAGGCTTGCAGGGCCAGTCCCAACTCTACGTCTTCTATCATATAGCGGTGTTCGGTCAGGTCGATGTGTTCGCGCCAGTCACCGCTGTCGGTGAGTTTTTCATGGGCGGCGTTGCCGTACATCCACTCATCGCCACCCGGGTTATAATGATCCGCCAACGGGAAATGTGGCGGCGCATAACCCAGGGCCTCCCGGATGCGGATGCGCTCGGCATCCAGCGCATCGGTTACCGTGCGTATGGCCGGTTGCGTACCCTCATTGTGAATGTCCCAGGCATCAAAGTGTTGCAACGGGCCGGCGTTCATCAGGATCAACGGCGGATGAATGATGGGGCCGGCATTCATCAGGGCGCCGCTCAGGGCATCTTCAACACGCTCAATAGCCGGATAAACCTGTTGCAACAATGACAGGGCATGATCGGTATTACGCGCGGGCAAGGCACCGCTGGGTAAACGGGTGGCGTAACCGCTTACGCGCACCGTCGTGGCATCCTGTTTGCGGGCGAGATAAGGC
>JBPCXW010000196.1:0-7995 GCA_051008185.1 Gammaproteobacteria bacterium | reverse complement strand
TACATTATGAGATGTTTAGATTGTGCCCGGCATCGGTCCCCCCACCAAAGCAGGCTTCGCCTCCTTTGGCTCCCCCTCAAGGGGGGGGCAATCACAATGGCAAAGCAGGCTAAAGCCTGCTTTGGCTTTTCACTACCCGCGCTGGTGGCTTCGGCTATTAGCACGAATATCTCCCCCCTTGATGGGGAGCCGGTGGCACAAGGGCGTAGCCCGTAGTGGCTCCGGTGGGGGGACATCGCTGATTTGTCTCACACACTGATGCGCTCCGCCGCAATGCCGTGTAGAATGAACCGCCGAACAAAAGAGAGTGGAGACAACCATGGGCCTACTTGACGGAAAACGCGCCTTGATAGTCGGTGTGGCAAGCAATCGATCTATCGCCTGGGGCATAGCCCGGGCCATGCACCGCGAAGGTGCGGAGCTGGCGTTCACCTACCAGAATGACAAACTCAAAAAACGGGTGGAGACCTTTGCCGGTGAAGTCAATTCTGACATCACCATCCCCTGCGATGTGGCGGATGATAAACAAATCACCGAGGTCTTCAGCCAACTGAACAAGCACTGGGATCAGTTTGACATCCTGGTACATTCAGTGGCCTACGCCCCGAAAGAACAACTGGAAGGCGAATACCTTGAGAGCGTAACCCGTGCCGGTTTCCTGCAAGCGCATGACATCAGTTCCTACAGTTTCTGCGCGCTGGCCGAGGCCGCCAGACCGATGATGCGCGGCCGCAACGGCGCCATGCTGACACTGAGCTACATCGGCGCCGTCCGGGCCATGCCGAACTACAATGTGATGGGGGTGGCCAAGGCCAGTCTGGAAGCGAACGTGCGCTATATGGCCGCCAGCCTGGGGCCGGAAGGTATCCGGGTCAATGCCGTCTCGGCCGGCCCGATCCGCACCCTGGCGGCCTCCGGCATCAAGGGGTTGCGGGACTTTCTTAGCCAAGTGGAACAAACCGCGCCGCTACGCCGTAATGTCACCACCGATGATGTGGGCAATGTCGCCGCCTTTCTCTGTTCCGATTACGCCGCCGCTGTCACCGGCGAGATCACCTATGTGGATTGCGGCTATAACCTGATTGGTGTAGCCTGACCATCCCCTTGCCGCTAGAGACAGGATAGCCTAATGAAAGATAACAGCTTGCTGATCGCGATATTCGTCAGTGCCCTGGCCGGCATTTTTTGCGGCTGGTTCTTTGGCGAATCCATGCTCGCCATTCAATGGGTGGGCGACATCTTTCTGGATGCGCTGAAGATGTTGATCATTCCGTTGATAGTGGCGGCGGTCATCACCGGCGTGGCCTCCATCGGTGACATCAGAAACCTGACTCGTGTCGGCGGTCTCACCTTGCTGTTTTATGCCTGCACCACCGCTATCGCGGTCTTTCTCGGACTGGTTGTGGTCAATATCATGCAGCCCGGCGCCGGTATCAATGAATTGGCCCATGCCGGTAGCGCGGAATTTGAGGCCCGCGATCCGAAGACGTTGATAGATATTATTCAGTTAGCCATCAAACCCAACATCATCGCCGCCGCCGCCAACTCCGAGATATTACCCATTATTGTTTTCTGTCTGGTGTTCGCCGCCGCGCTGACCACGGTGGGCAATCGCGCCGGTGCGGTATTGTCCTTCTTTGACGGCCTGAACGAAGTGATGATGAAACTGGTTATCTGGCTGATGTATCTGGCACCGATCGGCATCTTCGCGCTGATCGCCGCCAAGTTGGGCAGCACCGGCGGTGGCGAGGCCTTTGTGCAGCAGATCGCCTCGGTAGGCAAATACATTGCCGCCGTGCTGATCGGTCTGGGCTTGCACTTTCTGATCCTGATTTGCATTTTATTTTTATTCACCGGACGCAGTCTGGACTATCTGCTGACGATGGCCAGGGCACTGGTTACCGCCTTCGGCACCGCCAGCTCATCGGCCACCCTGCCCTTGACGATGGAGTGCGCGACCGAGGCCGGTGTGGATCGCCGCTCGGTCAAATCGGTCATCCCGCTGGGTGCCACGGTCAATATGGACGGCACCGCGCTTTACGAAGCGGTCGCAGTGATGTTTATCGCCCAGTCATTGGGGATTGAGATGGGGATGACCGAGCAGATTATTATCTTCCTGACCGCCACTCTGGCGGCGATCGGTGCCGCCGGTATCCCGCAGGCCGGTCTGGCTACGATGATCATCGTACTCACCGCTGTTGATCTGCCGCAGGAAGGGATCGGCCTTATTCTGGCAGTGGATTGGTTTCTGGATCGTTTTCGCACCACGGTCAATGTCTGGGGCGACAGCACCGGAGCGGCAGTCATTGAAAGATTTTTGCCGAAAGAAGTTCGACATTATTGAGCAAACACACAACCCCTGCCTGTGCAGGACAGGCTGAAGCACACCGGCCCCGATTACATGCAGACTATCAGTGGTAGCACCGCTTTTTCCGATTTTCGTATTGCTAAAACCCTGGCAGGCTTGCAACAGGTTTGCCCTCAGGTCACCGGGTTGCATGCCGAATACAGTCACTTTCTTGATGTTGAGACGGAGCTGACAGGCACCCGGCTGGAGCAGGCCCGACAGTTGCTGGATTACGGTTATCTGCCGCAACAAGATGTTGCCGCAAGCAAGACACTGCTGGTGATACCGCGACCCGGCACTATTTCCCCCTGGGCCAGCAAGGCCACCGATATTTTTCATGCCTGCGGCCTGTCTATGGTCAAGTGTGTTGAACGCGGTGTCTGCTGGCATCTGTGCGGTGATCTCGCGGCACTGACGCAGCAACACTATCAGGCACTGGCCGCGTTGCTGCATGATCGCATGACGCAAACCGTACTTGATGACACGGCAACGGCGGTCTGTCTGTTTCAGCACAGCGCGGCCCGCCCGCTCAACAGCATCGCGTTGTCGGAGCAAGGCATCGCGGCACTTGAGCAGGCCAACAGCGATCTGGGGCTGGCACTGTCGGCGGATGAAATGGATTATCTGTTTCACGCCTGCTCCGGGATGGGCCGTGATCCGACCGATGTGGAGGTAATGATGTTCGCCCAGGCCAATTCGGAACATTGCCGACACAAGATATTCAACGCCCGCTGGGACATAGATGGCAAGGCCATGCAACACAGCCTGTTTGATCTGATCAAACAAACCCATCAAGCCAACCCGGGCCGGGTGTTGTCCGCCTACAAGGATAATGCCGCCGTTATCAGTGCTTATCAGGCCTCGCGTTTTTTTCCTGATCCCGCAACGCAGGTCTACGGTTACCGACAGGAAGCGGTGAATATGTTGATGAAGGTGGAAACCCATAATCACCCGACCGCCATCTCCCCCTATCCCGGCGCGGCCACCGGTGCCGGCGGGGAGATCCGCGATGATGCCGCCACCTGCACCGGTGCCAAACCGAAGGCGGGACTGTGCGGCTTTGCCGTATCCAACCTGAACCTGCCCGAGTTGCCGCAACCCTGGGAAAGACCGTCGGCCGCACCGGCACATATCGCCTCGGCCTTGCAGATCATGCTTGAGGGGCCGATTGGTGCCGCCGCTTATAACAATGAATTCGGCCGCCCGGTGCTAAGCGGCTACTTCCGTTGTTTTGAAGAGCAGGTCGGCGAACAGGTACGGGGTTATCACAAACCGATTATGATCGCCGGCGGTTACGGCGTGATTCGTGACGAACATATCCATAAACAAACCATTGCGGCGGACAGCCCCATCGTGGTGCTGGGTGGCCCGGCTATGTTGATCGGGCTCGGTGGCGGTGCCGCTTCCTCCATGGGTGCCGGTAGCGGTGATCAGGAACTGGATTTTGCTTCCGTGCAGCGTGACAACGCCGAGATTGAACGGCGTTGTCAGGAGGTCATCAATCAGTGCTGGGCACTTGGTGAGCACAACCCGGTGCTGTCCATACATGATGTCGGGGCGGGCGGGCTGTCCAATGCCTTGCCGGAGTTGGTTGATGCCGCCGCACGCGGGGCCGTGTTTGACCTGAGCCGAATCCCCTGTGCCGATCCGGCGATGTCACCGATGGAGTTATGGTGCAATGAATCGCAAGAACGTTATGTGCTGGCCATTGGCAATGACAAGTTGCAGCTGTTCAGCGAACTGTGCCGGCGTGAGCGGGCGCCGTTCGCGGTCATCGGTCACGCCACTGGCGAGCGGCAACTGATCGTGCATGACAGTGACCGGCAACAGCAGGTCGTTGATATGCCGTTGTCGGTGTTGCTGGGCAAACCGCCCGGGCTGAGCAAGACCGGCCGTAGCCGTGACCGCAGCGTAACGCCGTTGCACGGCGACGGCCTTGATCTGACCGAGTCCCTGACCCGCCTGTTACAACTCCCCACCATCGCCGATAAACGCTTCCTGATTACCATCGGTGATCGCAGTGTCTCCGGTCTGGTCTGCCGGGATCAGATGGTAGGCCCCTGGCAAACACCGGTGGCCGATTGTGCGATCACCGGTAGCGGCTACGACAGCAACACCGGCGAGGCGATGGCATTGGGAGAGCGCGCACCGCTGGCCGTCAGCAACCCGGCGGCCTCCGGCAGGATGGCGCTGGCCGAGGCCATCAGCAACATCTGCGCCAGCAGGATATTACGGCTGGACGATATTGCCCTGTCGGCCAACTGGATGGCGGCCTGTGGCGAGGCAGAAGAAGACAAGGACTTGTTTGACACGGTCAGTGCGCTGTCGGCCTGCGCCCGAGAGTTGGGGCTTGCGATCCCCGTCGGCAAGGACTCCCTGTCCATGCACACCCGCTGGCAGGAGCAAGGTGTTGAACATCAGGTCAGCGCGCCGCTGTCGGTGATCGTCACCGCCTTTGCGCCGGTTGCCGACATACACAAGAGCCTGACACCGCAGTTGGTGATTGGCGAAGCGGATTCGGTATTACTGTTGATCGATCTGGGTTGCGGTCAAGACCGTCTGGGTGAATCCGCTCTGGCGCAGGTTTATAACCGGCACAGCCATTGCACCCCGGACATTGATGACAGTGCGCTACTGCGGGCATTTTTCAACGGCATACAGTTGCTGAATGAGACCGGCCACATCCTCGCCTACCATGATCGCTCGGACGGCGGCCTGTTGATCAGCCTGTGCGAGATGGCGTTCGCCGGCAGACAGGGCATTGATGTCGGCTTGCAGGGCGCGACTGATCCGGTCGCCTTCCTGTTCAACGAAGAGGCCGGTGCGGTTATACAGATCCGACAAGATGATCTGCCGGTCGTCACCGAGGCCCTGATCAATGCCGGTCTGCCGGAGGCGTGCCTGCATACCGTCGCCCGGCTGAACCCACACCACAGCCTGCGCGTGTTCAATGACGATGAATTGCTGCTGGACAAGCCACTGGCGGAATTGCACGGGCTTTGGTCGCGCACCAGTTTTCTTATGCAGTCATTGCGAGACAACCCGGACTGCGCGGCGGAAGAATATGCCGCCCTGCAAGACATCAGCGACCCCGGGCTGTCGCTGACGCTACCATTCACTCCCGCCCCCGCCCCGGCGGTGATCGGCAAGGCCAGACCGAAGCTGGGCATACTCAGGGAACAGGGGGTCAATGGTCAGGTGGAGATGGCGGCGGCGTTTACCCGCGCCGGCTTTGACTGTATTGACATACACAGCAGTGACTTGCAACAAGGCCGCCAATCCCTGACCCGCTTGCAAGGGCTGGCGGCCTGCGGCGGCTTCTCCTACGGCGATGTGTTGGGTGCCGGCGGCGGCTGGGCCAAATCCATCTTGTTCAACCCGGTCTTGCGCGAGCAGTTTGAGGCATTTTTTCAACGCCCCGATAGCTTCGGGCTGGGCGTCTGTAACGGTTGCCAGATGATGTCGCAACTGACAGAGCTGATCCCCGGTGCGGCGCACTGGCCGCAGTTTGTCCGCAATCGCTCCGAGCAATATGAGGCCAGACTGGTAATGGTGGAGATCATGCCTTCCCCGTCGCTGTTCTTTCACGCGATGCAGGGGGCGAAACTGCCCATCGCGGTGGCGCACGGCGAGGGCCGGGTGCAGTTCGCCGCCGATCAGCAACCCGACCATGCCGTGCTGCGCTATATTGATAACAGCGGCGCGGTGGCCGACCGCTACCCGGCCAACCCGAACGGCTCCGGGGCGGGCCTGACCGGCTTTACCACCGATGACGGGCGTTTCACCATCATGATGCCGCACCCGGAGCGGGTGTTCCTGCGGCGGCAATTCTCCTGGATCGGCCCCGATCAGCAAACTGAGGACAGCCCCTGGATGCAAATGTTTTATAATGCCCGGCACTGGCTGGATTAGCCGTGACCGGCGACTGAACCAAACCGCCCGGCCCCAGTCCCACATAGACAACCACATAGGTTATTGATTATGCTAATAAAACGCCCTGACGACACGAAATCATCCGAGATCACCCCGCACAGCGTCTGGCTCAAGCGACGGCGATTTCTGCAAGGTTCCACGGCCACCGCACTGACGGCGGCGGCCTCCCTGACCGGCGGCGGTCTGCTACTCTCCCCGGCGGCCCGTGCCGGGGCCAAGCTGGAGATGATCAAAAACGCCGACTATTCCACCGACGAAGAACTGACCGAGAAACAGGCCATCACCTCCTATAACAACTATTATGAATTCGGCACCGACAAGTCTGATCCGGCCCGTTATGCCGGCAATCTCACCACCGAACCCTGGGCCATCAGCATAGAGGGGGAATGTGAAAAACCCGGCACTTACGCCCTGGAAGATGTGATCAAACCGCATCAACTGGAAGAGCGTATCTACCGGCTACGTTGCGTTGAGGCCTGGTCCATGGTCATCCCGTGGGTGGGTATACCACTGGCCGCCGTGCTACCGCGCTTCAAACCGACCTCCAAAGCCAAGTTTGTAGAATTCGTCACCGTCGCCCGCCCCGATGAGATGCCGGGCCTGCGCCGCCGGGTGCTGGACTGGCCCTACCGGGAGGGGCTACGCATTGATGAGGCCATGCACCCACTGACCTTGCTGACGGTCGGTTTGTATGGCGAGGAGTTACCGAACCAGAACGGCGCCCCGGTGAGACTGGTGGTGCCCTGGAAGTATGGTTTCAAGAGTATCAAGTCTATTGTCAGTATCCGCTTCACCGAAAAGCAACCGCTGACCAGCTGGAACCAGTCCGCCCCGCGTGAGTATGGTTTTTACTGCAATGTGAATCCTGCTGTTGATCATCCGCGCTGGAGTCAGGCCAGAGAACGGCGGATCGGGGATTTCTTCAAACGCGATACCCTGCCCTTCAATGGTTATGCCGATCAGGTAGCGTCTCTGTATAGCGGTATGGATCTGGTAAAACACTTTTGAATAAACGGGATGGTATCTTTACATGAGTAATTCCGATAACGAACAAGATGATAGCGGGCTATTTCGTCGGGCTGTGCAGGGTGTGATCCCTTTGCAGCAGGATACGGTTACACTACAAACGCCCAAACCCGCGCCGCGTCCGCGCATGACCGAGGCGGATGAACTGGCCGTGAAACAGGAAATGCAGCACGGTTTTTATGATCAGGACATTGAGACCGGTGATGAATTGCAGTTCAAACGTAAAGGCATACAGCACAAGGTCATGCAGCAACTGCAACGCGGGCAACTCAGTGTGCAGGCGGTGCTGGATCTGCACGGTTTTACCGTGGAGGCGGCCAAACCGGAACTGGCACAGTTTTTACTCAACAGCAGACAGGCGGGTAAACGTTGTGTACGTATCATCCATGGCAAGGGTTTGCGTTCACCGCAAGGCAAACCGGTGCTGAAAAGCAAACTGTCCGGCTGGCTGCGACAACGGGATGAGGTACTGGCCTATTGTTCGGCCCGGCTTGAGGATGGTGGCACCGGTGCTGTTTATGTGTTGCTGAAGACTTTGTGACAAACCGGTGCTTGTGGCGGATCATTAACGTATGAGACCAATTAGCAATGGCCCCCCACCAAAGCAGGCTTCGCCTCCTTTGGCTCCCCCTCAAGGGGGGAGCAATCACAATGGCAAAGCAGGCTAACGCCTGCTTTGACTTTTCACT
>JBPCXW010000195.1:0-3951 GCA_051008185.1 Gammaproteobacteria bacterium | reverse complement strand
CGGTCATTTGTCTTTACTGCGGCGGGCGAGTGAGTTGGCGGACAAGACTATCGTCAGTATCTTTGTGAACCCGATACAATTCGGCAAGGGTGAGGATTACGAAAAGTATCCCAGCACACTTGAGGCAGACAGGGAAAAGCTGGCCGAATATTCTCTGGATTTGTTATTCACGCCTGATCTCAGTCAGTTATATCCGGGCGGCACTGATATTGATTGCCGAATCAATGTGCCGGAGCTTACCGATATACTGTGCGGCCAATTCAGGCCGGGACACTTTTCCGGTGTCGCCACGGTAGTCGCCAAACTGTTTATCAATGCGCAACCGGACTACGCCCTGTTCGGTGAAAAGGATTATCAGCAACTGCTGGTTATCCGGCGGGTTGTGCATGATCTGTGCATTCCGGTAGAGGTGATCGCGATGCCGACCGTGCGTGAAAGTGACGGTCTGGCCATATCATCACGCAATGTTTATCTCAATGCCGAACAACGCCAACAAGCACCCTGTATCTATCAGATGCTGAACGAACTGGCGGCAAAACTGCAAGCCGGGGCGACGGACATAGCCGCGCTTGAGCAGCAGGGTATGACACTGCTGGAGCAGGCCGGTTTGCGGCCGGAATATGTCGGCATCAGGCGCTCCGGTGATTTGGGCCGGGTAGAAACGGGGGACACCCACCTTTCCATTTTGACTGCCGCTTGGCTGGGCGAGGCTCGTCTGATTGATAACGTCAAGGTCGTTATAGACTGAGGCGATTGTGATGAAGGTGGATAAACGCATATCGGCGAAACGCGGCGACTGGTCATTCGGCGACAATATCGCTGAATCCTTTCAGCAGCACATAGAACGATCCATACCGCTGTATCACGAAGGGCATGAAGTGATTTGCCAACTCAGTGATTTTTTTGCCCTGCCCGATAGTCTGGTATATGAACTGGGTTGCTCCACGGGCAAGTTGTTGCGATGTCTGGCGGAACATAACGGCCATAAAAAAAACATTCGCTGGATAGGGCTGGACAAAGAGGAAGAGATGGTGCAGTTCGCACAACAGGCGAATGCCGATAAGACAGATATGGAGTTTTATTGCGCGGACATCAGTAATTATGAATACGAAACAGCCGATATGATCGTTGCCTATTACACCTTGCAATTTGTTGAGGAGCGTCAGCGGCAGTATCTGATCAATACAATATATGAAAAACTGAATTGGGGTGGTGCGTTCATTATGTTTGAAAAAGTCGGCGCACCTGATGCCCGGTTTCAGGATATGATGTCTTGCCTGTACCGGGAGTTCAAGCAGGGCAGGGGCTTCACCCCCGACGAGGTGGCAAACAAGGAAGCGAGTCTCAAGGGCATACTGAAACCCTTTTCAAGCCAGGGCAATGCGGATTTACTTCGCCGCGCCGGCTTCACCGATGTGATGACGGTGATGAAATATGTCGCGTTTGAGGGGTTTCTGGCAATTAAGTAGAGCGGGAGCGGGCAATCATTTCCCTTTCTTCTTTTGTTCTTCCCGCGCCTTGGTCTCCTCAATTACCGTCTCCGCGATATTCTGCGGGCATGGACTGTAATGCAAAAACTCCATCGTGAACTGGCCGCGCCCTGAAGTCATCGTGCGCAACGAACCGATGTAACCGAACATCTCACTGAGCGGTGCCTCGGCCTTGATATGCACGACGGTCGCCCCGGCTTCCTGTGATTTGATCATGCCGCGCCTGCGGTTCAGATCGCCGATGACATCACCTACATGATCCTCCGGGGTAAATACATCCACTCGCATAATCGGTTCCAGCAGTTGCGGCCCGGCCTTCGGGATGGTCTGTCTGTATGCCGCCATCGCAGCCAACTCAAATGCCACCGCGGAGGAGTCAACGGCATGAAAGGCGCCGTCAAACAACTGCACCTTGAAATCCAGACAGGGATAACCGGCAAGCACGCCTCTTTCCATACTCTTTTTGAAGCCGCCTTGAATGGCAGGCCAGAACTCTCTGGGCACATTGCCGCCGGTTACGCTGGACTCGAACTCAAAGCCGCTGCCCGGCTCGCCGGGTTCAATGATGTAATCAATCTTGCCGAACTGGCCGGCACCGCCGGTTTGTTTCTTGTGGGTGTAGCTGTCTTCCACCCGTTGCGTGATGGTCTCGCGGTAGGCCACCTGCGGGCTGCCCACATCCACCTCTACGCCGTGGGTGCGCCTGAGGATATCAACCTTGATATCAAGGTGTAGCTCCCCCATGCCCTTGAGGATGGTTTCGCCGCTGTCTTCATCAGTCTCCACCCGAAACGACGGGTCCTCCTTGATCATCTTGCCCAATGCCACGCCCAGTTTTTCCGAGGCACCCTTGTCTTTGGGGGAGACGGCAATGGAGATCACCGGGTCCGGGAACACCATCGGTTCCAGGGTGGCCGGTTTGCCGGGATCACAGAGGGTGTGACCGGTCTGCACATTTTTCAGGCCGATGGCGGCAACGATGTCGCCCGCCTGTGCGGAGTCCAGTTCAATACGTTGATCGGCATGCATCTCCACAATACGGCCGATACGTTCGGTCTTGCCGGTGTAGGTATTCAGGACGGTCGTGCCTTTTTGCAACTTGCCGGAATAGATGCGAATAAAGGTCAGGGCGCCGAACCGATCATCCATGATCTTGAACGCCAGGGAGCGTAGTGGTTTTTCCTCATCAACCGTGGCTACCTCGCCGGTCGGGTTGCCTTCCAGATCGATCTCGGGTTGCGGTTTTACTTCGGTCGGGTCCGGCAGGTAATCCACCACGGCATTTAGTAACAACTGTATGCCCTTGTTCTTGAAAGCAGAACCGCAATAGGTCGGGAAGAAACTCAAATTAATAGTGCCCTTACGAATACAGGCCTTGAGTTCTTCCACGGACGGCTCCTCGCCTTCCAGATATTTTTCCAGGACGGTGTCATCATGTTCTACGACCGTCTCTATGAGTTTCTCGCGGTACTGTTCTATCTTGTCGGCCAGATCTGCAGGCGGTTCCTGTACCTGATAAGCCGTCGGATCGGCCGGGTCCGTCCATATCCAGGCCTTGCGGGTGAGCAGATCCACCACGCCGGTAAAGTCATCTTCAATGCCGATAGGCAAGGTCATAACCAGCGGCTGGGCGCCCAGGACTTCCTCAATTTGTTTGACCACGCGATAAAAGTCCGCGCCGACACGATCCAGTTTATTAACAAAGATAATCCGTGAGACTTCCGAGTCATTGGCATAACGCCAGTTTGTCTCCGATTGCGGCTCCACACCGCCGGAGCCGCAGAATACGCCGACACCACCGTCCAGCACTTTTAGCGAACGATAGACTTCAATAGTGAAATCAACATGCCCGGGGGTATCAATGATATTCAGCCGATGATCATTCCAGAAGCAACTGGTGGCGGCGGACTGAATAGTGATACCGCGTTCCTGCTCCTGCTCCATAAAGTCAGTGGTGGCCTCGCCATCATGCACCTCACCGGTCTTGTGGATCTTGCCGGTCAGTTTCAATATGCGCTCGGATGTGGTGGTCTTGCCGGCATCCACATGGGCGAAAATGCCTATATTTCTATACGTCGTTAAATCAGCCATTATTTTACTCTGGGTTAAAGTTCAGTGATTGTAAGTTGTATTCCCGCCCCGGCACCATGCCGAAGGCGGGCGGAGTATAAACCATAAATGCAGTGCTGTCCCAACTTTCGAAATGTATGGTGCCGGAGGTGGGACTCGAACCCACACTTGGTTGCCCAAACCGGATTTTGAATCCGGCGCGTCTACCAGTTCCGCCACTCCGGCATAAAGCGGGGGGGCAAGTATAAGCAAAGTGAAATTGAATTGCATCTTGGACCCTGTCCCCCCACCGGAGCCACGGCGGGCTACGCCCTTGTACCACCGGCTCCCCCTCAAGGGGGGAGCAGTTACCGGCAATGGCAAAGAAGGCTGGCGCCTTCTTTGGCTCTTC
>JBPCXW010000194.1:0-9866 GCA_051008185.1 Gammaproteobacteria bacterium | reverse complement strand
TTTTGGAATTGGGCAAGCAGGGCATCGCCAATTCTCGGCATGTATCGAGACATTGTCCGGCACAGCCGAAACACTATTGGTTCAAACACAGATGGCATGGTGAGCAGGAACACTATGACTGCACTGATGATAATCAATCCGCCGCCGCCTATGCCGAAGAACCTTGAAGTCTCCATGCCGAACCAGATCAATGCGATGCCCAGCAGGAAGATAAGCATCAGCAAATCAACCATTCTTTCTGCAACCAGCGTTGTTACCGAGACCGCCATACCTATGCCAAGCCTGCGGTTGAAGGCGAAGGCGCGCAGCACA
This sequence comes from Gammaproteobacteria bacterium, assembly GCA_051008185.1. GTDB lineage: Bacteria > Pseudomonadota > Gammaproteobacteria > Eutrophobiales > Eutrophobiaceae > CAXMWX01. Next base: position 9,554 of record JBPCXW010000194.1, on the reverse strand, counting down.
TCACCGGCGCGGAAGGGTAGGACATTGTTCGCCGCATAACACGCCATCAACGGCCCGGCGCACATCTTCCAGGTCATCGCGGGGTTTGCCTGAGCGAGCATCAAGTGCAAACGCTCAATTCTGCATCCGTAACCGATGAAGAAAGCGACAACGGCCAAACCGATTAGCGGCAGATTGGTTTCGCTAAACGCATTTTGCAGTTCATCAAAAGAAAGATGCCGAAGGAGCAGCCAAAGGAACAAGCCACTGAATGCAAACCCCAGAGTCAGGCGAACCAGCTTGTTCATGAGTCTTTGCTGAACACCGCTGGGCTGCGTGACAGTGTTGGCTGCTCATCGGCAAAGCCGACATATTCCCGCACTATGTAATGCGGCCTGTTTTTTACTTCGTTATAAATCCGGCCTATGTATTCGCCGAGTATGCCAATGCTGACCAACTGTATGCCGCCGATGAACAGGACCGCGATCATGATGGCGGTCCATCCTTCAACCCATGTGTCTGTGAAGATGCGCAGGCCCAACGCATAGATTATGCCCAGCAGGGAAAGGGCGGCTGAGGCCAGACCCAGACCTATCGCCATCTGCAACGGCACGGTGGAGAAGGAGAATATGCCGGTTGTGGCGAGGCTCAGTGATTTGCGGAATGAGTATTTGGTGGTGCCCGCGAAACGTTCAGCCCTTTTGTAAGGCAGGGCTACTTGCCTGAAGCCGACCCAGCTGGACATGCCGCGGACGAAGCGGTCGCGCTCCGGCATCGCGCGCAAGGTATCTACTACTCGGCGGCTCATCAGACGGAAGTCGCCGGTGTCCAGCGGTATCGGTATGTCGGAGAGTTTGTTGAGTAACCTGTAGAAGGTGCGTGCCATTGCCAGTTTGGAGCGGGATTCCCCGGGGCGTTCGGTGCGGGTGGCATAGACTACATCAAAGCCTTCCTGCCACTTGGCGACCATGTCGTGGATGACTTCCGGCGGGTCTTGCAGGTCTGCATCTATCAGGACGACGGCATCGCCTTTTGCGACATCGGTGCCGGCGGTTACGGCTATCTGGTGGCCGAAGTTTCGGGCGAAGGATATGATTTTGATTTTGCTGTCTTTGGTTGCGAAGTCTTTTAGCAGGGCCAGTGTGTCGTCGTTGCTGCCGTCGTCTATAAAGATCAGTTCGGCTTCCATGTTGCGGGGCGCCTGCGGCCTGTTGTGAAGTGACTCGCAGAAGGCTTGCATGCGCTTGACGGTTTCCGTGATGACTTCGCTCTCGTTGTAACAGGGTATGACTATGGAAAGGAGTTGCTCGGTGTTCATGGTGCTATTTCCTCCGCTTGCTTTTCTGTCGGGGCGGGTGTGCCGACATTGTATAACATCTCGGCAACCTGCCGCCCCTCCCGGATTGCGTAGTTGGTGCCCCGGTCTTCCGGGTAAACATGCGCCATCGTGGAAATGAACGCATTGCTGAACGGGGTTTCCCGGCCGGGGACATAGCTTGAATAGTTGCGCTCTGTTATCGGCTGGGCGTATTTTGCGCGCCAGATTTTGTAATCAACTACCCAGGACTCTTGCATGTCAGGGAACATTCGCTGTATATGTTGCATCGCGAAGTTGAAATACTCTTTGCTGGAATAGTCCCAGACCGGATCGTCGGCGGCGACATAGCGGGACAGATAGGTGATGTGGGTGCCGTTGTAGTGGTCGGGGGAATCGAAATTGGTGTGCTCTATAACGCCTACAAATGGGAAGCCGGGGTCATTCACATTCAGCCAGTAGGTTTCCGACAGGCTTTGGTTCAGGCGCAGCACCAGACAGATGTTGCCCAGATACTGCACTCGCCTCAGGCCTTGCGCCCATTCCGGCGCGGCGGTTTTCAGGATGTCGGCGATGATCGGTAAGGCCGGGGTGAACAGATAGGCGGCACCTTGTATCGGGCCTTGCGCTGTTGTGAGGCTGGTGATGCGTCCGTTGTTGGTTTCCGCGCCGGTGACCGGGCAGTTGAAAGTGACTTCCCCGCCCTGCTCCCGGATCGCGGCGACCAGTGCCTCCGCCAGACGACCGAAGCCACCCTTGAAGTAGGCGAGCTCTTCACCGCCCTTGTCGTTGCGGGTGCCGCCTCGCAGGACCAGTTTCTTCCACATCCATACCGCGCTGATCGCCTCGGCGAAGATGGAGAACTTGGCGGTGATGAGCGGTTCCCATACCACTTTGTACACCGTTTTGCCGCACAGCGGTTCCAACCATTCGCGGATGCTGAGGTGTTCAATGCTCTTCCAGTTTTTGATGCGGCGCACTTGTAGCACCAGCAGGCCCAGGCGGATTCGGTCAATCAGGGAAAGTGCCTTGAAGCGTAGCAAATCCAGCGGGCTGGAGAGTCGCCATATTCGTTCGTTGAAATACATGCCTGTTTGTGAGGGTAACAACACTATGTCGCCTTCCATGCCGAGTTCTTTTACCAGTTCCGGCACATAGACATCGTTGTTGAACCAGTGATGATAAAACTTTTCCAACTGCACGCCATCGCTGAACTTGAAGGTGCCCGCCAGACCGCCGGGGGTGTCGTCCGCTTCAACAAGATGTACCCGCTTGCCCTGCCGGGTCAGCGAGTATGCGGCGGCCAAGCCGGTGAAACCGGCACCTGTGATGACTACATCATACTGGTTCATTGATGGTTTTGATCCTGTGAGTCATGCGTTCTTTTTTCTACGATATTCGGATCCAGTGCGTGTATGTAACTCAATATGCGGGCTATTGTCATGGTGCGCTTGCCGGCGTTTGTTATTTGGTAGGTGCCGTTGTTATAGGCTAGATTGCCTGAATCCAGTTGTTCGTTTAAACGTTTTTCAATTCCCCCGCTTTTGTTGAAATAGACATCTATGAACTCTGTACGGATTTCTTCTATGCTCATGCCTTGTTCGTTGTTGTCCAGCAGGTTCATCAGATACAGGGTTACGGAGCGATCAACGATGGCGGGGACGGTCATATAGAAACATCCGGCAGAGGCGATAAAGATCATCGCGGCCCCGACTGTCCCCTCCAGAGTCAGGACGCGCTTTTTGTATAGCAACACCAGCACGGCTATGACCACCGGCGTGAAGGCGAACAGGATCAACAGGCCTTCAATCAGCACGTTGGCGTGTGGGGCCAGTTGCCGCTTCAATATGAACAGCAGTATGTAGGCCAGCAGGCTCACCCCGGCGGCCAGTAACATCAGCAGGGTCTTGGCGGTTTGTGGGTTATTTATTTTCATCATGGGCATGGTAGCCTCTTCGTGTTGTTGATACCAGTTAGGGTTCTACAAACTCTATGCCGAATTTGACGGGTGGTTGCGGGGCATTGGGGCCGGCCAGCAGGCGTATGAAGTCAAGGGTTACCGAAATTGGCTGGTAGCTTTTCCATTGCGCGACATTTGTCGGTGCTTGCGTGTGCCACAGGGTGAGTACATCTTCCGTGAATTCAAGGTCGCGCGTGAAGGCTTGCAGGACTGTTGAGTTGCCTTGCTCATCCCAATACACCAGCCTGCCCTGCGGCGCGTCCGGCGTGACTTGCGGTATGTATCCGGGCAGTCGCTGGCCGAACAGGTCGGCATCTCCACCGTCTTCCCTGTGTGGCTCGCCTTCGGCGTAGCGCACTACCAGATAGCGGATGCCGTCCTGAGTCTGGCGCACCTCGGTTACTTCCAGTAGTTGGCTTGCTACGATGTGGCTTGCGTAGCGTTGAGGCTCGGCTGGTGTCGGGATCACTTCCTGTGATACCGGCTGATCGTAAAAGGGCACTGCTTTGTGTAGATAATAGTATCCGCCTGTGCCGAAATAGGAGCGGGTTGTGTCCAGTACGCCTGTCACGCTGTCGTCTGTCGCCAGTTTGCGGTAGATGCGGAAGTTGGGATCCTGATTACGCAAGAATCCGACCATGCCACGCTCTTGGGTAAAAGCGCGGTAGATGTGATTGAAGCGGTTCTCGGCACTGGGGTCAAAGCGCGGGGCCAGCCACGGCAGGCCGTTGAACAACCCGGCCAGTGACACTGCCAATGCCAGCGTCAGGCACAGGGCGGGTCTGCGCCAGGCTTGTTGGTTTGTGCCGTCCCCGGTTGTTGTTCCCTGCAAGGTGGTGGCTGCAAAATCCGCCAGTAACATCAGCCACAGTGGGACTAGCATGAAGATGAAGCGGTATTCCTTGTGTGTCGGTATGCTGTGGATTAGTAGTAGTAGCAGGCACAGTAGTAGTAGCCAGCCGCGTCGTCGCCAGTCAATGGCACCGGCGAACAGTGCCACTATGACCAGACCGCAACTGCCCATCGTTAGCCAGATCGGGATCTGGAGATAACTCAACATGTCGGGTTCGGCCCAGACGGCGGCGAGATTCACGCGGATGTTCAGCAGGTAGGAATAAAACCAGCCGCCCCAGGTCAGTTTTTCAAATAGTCCTACCGCAAACAGGCCCGTCAGGCCACCGAGCAGGATCGCCAGACGTGCATGGTTTGTGCTGCGGGTGAATTCTATCAGTAGCACCAGCCCTGCGATCGGTGCGTATTGCATTCGCACTGCCGCTACCAGTGTCGCCAGTAATGCCAGCCCCAGGCCGCGGCGGGCACTGCATGGCGCGGTGCTGACCATCGCCAGCATGCCGAACAGCAAGGCGGTGGCGGTGAACTCGGTCATCGGCTTGTGTGCGAACACGATTAGCTCGTACCAGAAGCAACCCAGTAGTAGTGCGATGCGGGCGGTGGTCTCGCTGAAATGTCGGCGACCGAAGTGGTAGATGCCCAGCGGTATTAACAATGACAAGGCGCAGAACAACAGCTTGACCAACGGGATGTAGAACCGCGGCTCGCCGAGGCCGACGCTGTCTGCGACCAGTAACGCACCCGCCACCAGACCGGGGGTGAGCCAGGAGCGTCCGCCGTAGAAAAACTCCCAGTAGCTGGCACCGCTGCCGAAGGCCAATTTGTGTGCCGGTTCCAGATACTGCATGACCTCGTCGGGGTGTAGCACGAAGTCCCCTGCCAGTGCCACCAGTGCCCGTAGCAGGAAGGCGGCAGTCAGCAGCACCGGCAGCCAGCGCCAGCGTGGTTCATCGGGTTCTGTTAGATGCACAACGGCACTCGCCCGTGCTGGCAGGTTCAACGACCTGACCGGTTGCTCCGGCTGGGGCGGCTGTTTGCGATGTCTTCTGTTCTTTCTGCTCACTGCTGTTATTTACTGACTCTGTTTGGCTTTGTTGCGTAGATACTCAAGACCGGCGCGGGCGTCCTTGTTGTTCGGATCTTTTGCCAGGGCCTGACGGAAATAACGTTGCGCTTCCTGTGGCCGGTTCAGGTCATTCAGGGCTATGTGTCCCATCCGGTAATAACGCTCTGCTGATGGTGAGCGCTTTGTTACTTTTTGCATCAATGCCAGGGTTTCCTCAAAGCGTTTCTGGCTATACAGCGTTGCTATCAGGTTGTCCTGTGCTTGCAGGCTGTCGGGGTCCAGTTTCAGGGCGGCTCTGGCGGCGACTTCTGACTCTGCATAGCGCTTGAGTTGATACAGCATGAAACTGATATTGGTGTGCGAGACAACCGGGTTGTAGCTGCGCGGGATGTCTGCCCTGAAGGCCGCTATGGCTTCCTCCAGCCGTCCCTGCTCGCCGAGGGCCGTGCCCAACTCAAAGTAGGCGTTGGCCGCCGTCGGGCTGTGTGCGATGACATCTTGCCAGAAGGTGACATCATCGTGGTAAATCCGCGTTTGTTGCCAGGTCAGTACGCCACAGGTCGCCAGCAACAATGCGGCCAGTGTCTTTGCACCGTAGTTCACTATCCCGTGCATGGTGTTGTTGCTCCGGGTAACGGTATCGGTTTGCTGTTCGGGGCTTTGGGTGTCAAGGCCGCCCTCCTCTCCCTGTGTGGGCTTGTCGGGTGTCAGGCCGGTGAGGATTCGCTGGTAGGCGGTGACGGCGGCGGCTATCACCACGATCAGCAGGCCGGTGCCGGCCAGATATTGATAACGATCGGCGGCGAAGGTGAATACCATATAGACATTGGGGAAGAAGCCGAGCATCGGCGAGATGGTTATCGCGTAAAACAGGACACCGGCCAGCGGGCCGCGACCTATTTTGTGTCTCGCCAGCCACAGGGCCCAGATGAAGACCGGGGCGGCCAGTAGTGGTAACCAATTCAGCGGGTTGGTCGGGTTTATGTCCCAAAGGGGATACATCACCATTAGCGGGTATGGCAACAATAGTTTGATCGGGTAGAACCACAATGCCTTGCTGCCGATGATCAGGTGTTCCCAGGGCGCATAGTCAAACTGAATGATGGCCTTGTCAATGTGGTGGTTGATGTCTATGCCGGCGCCGATCAGGGCCAGCAGGAACAGTGGTAGCACTCTATTGAAATCCCGTGAGCTGATGCGGCCATACTGCCACCATACCCAGACCAGCAGGGTGACGGGCAGGGTAACGACGAAACTCTTGCTGAGCATACCGGCGGCGAACAGTAGTAGCATGATCACAAGGGTGCGGGATGTTGGTCGCTCCCGGTAGCGTAGCCAGTAGCCTGCGGTCAGTAGATAGAACAGGGTGGCGAGTAAATCCTTGCGGCCAATCACCCAGGCTACTGTCTCTACATGCACCGGGTGCAATACAAATACGGCGGCGATCAGCCAGGCGCCGGGTACGCCCATCCTCGCCAGCAACCGCCAGAGCACAACTGAAACGGCACCGTGTAACAGCACATTGACCAAGTGGTAGCCGAACGGGTTGAAGCCCCAGAGTTTGTGTTCCAGCCAGAAGGTGGTATAGACCAGCGGCCAGTAGTGGGTTTCCAGCGGTACGCTGCGCTTCAGGTTGAACCAGATGTCCGGTAGCCCGAATAGGTCGGCTATCGGTGCCGCCGAATGGAATACCCTGTCGTCCCAGATGAAACCGGCGGAGAATACTTGCCAGTAGCTGACCAGTGCCAGCAGAAACAGTGCCGCCGTTGCTGCTTGCGACATCCGGTTGGAGAGCGGGCCTGCGGCTAGGGCAGGTGATGTGACTCGCGCTGACTTGTCCGTCGCCCTGCCCGGGTCGCGGTGTCGGGCCGGGGAACCCGGGTCGTGTTTCTTGCGTCGTCTTCTTGTTCTGGCCATTGGTTTGATAATCCCCTGTGTTTGTTTTACTGCCCTGCGTCCAGTTTTTGGCGCGCCAGTTCCATGTTGGTGCGGGCCGATTCCAGTTGCGGGTCCAGGGTCAGGGCGCGCTCAAAGCTTTCCAGTGCTTGCCGCAGGTGGCCGGACTGGGCCAGTGCTGAGCCGAGGTTGGAGTGGGCCTCGGGGTTGTTTGGTTCGGCCTGTGCTATGCGCCGGAACAGTGGCAGGGCCTCGTCATAGCGCCCGGCGTTGAAGCGGGTGGCGGCCACCTGGCCGAGGACACGGGGATGCCCCGAGGGTAGCCCGAGGCTGAGGGCGACTGCTTGAAGACTGTATTGCTCCGCCTTTTGTTTGCGTCCCAGTTCGGTGGCGATGGTTGCCATCTGTTGATAGTTGCCCGGTGTTGGTTTCGGCATCAGTTCGGCGATCTTTTCCAGCACGGGCAGGGCATCGGCCTTGCGCTTTTGTTCAAGCAACACGGCCGCCAGATTCTGATAGCCTTGCAGGCTTTCCGGTTCCATCTTCAGGGCGTGTCGCAAATTCTTTTCTGCTTCCGGAAACTGGTCCAGCTCCAGCAGGGCGCTGCCGAGATTGATGTAGGCGGCGGCGGTGCGGTAATTGACGCCTTGCGGATCCTTCTCCGCTTCTATTGCTGTCGGGCCCTCTTCTATCGCGCGGCGTAATACATCTACTGCTTCCTGATGGCGGTCCAGTTCCATCAGGGCGCTACCGAGATTGACATAGGCCTTGGTCAGCTTGGGGTAATACTCGATTGATTCGTAGAAGGCACCGACGGCATCTTCCGGGCGGCCAAAGCTCATCAGGAAGGTGCCGAAGTTGTAGTAGGCCTCAAAGGCGCCCGGGTTGGTGTCGGTTACATGGGTGAATAAAACAATTTTGTCTTCGTAGGTTTGTGCCCGTTGGTAGCTGGTTACTCCGCAGGCGAGTAGTAACAGGGCGCCCAGTGCTTTGGGTGCCCAGCGTATTCCGGTGGCGGGTAGTCGCTGGATTGGCTTGCTTTCTTGTTGCTGAATGTTGGTATCAGGTTGCGCTGCATTGTTTTCCGGGGGTTGTGTGTCGGCGTTATTTGGTTCTGTGTTTGCGCCGGCTTGCCGGGCGGCAAGTTGCCATCGCTGAGCAAGGATTACGGCGGCGGCGATCAGTACTGCGATGAGACCGGCGCTGGGCAGGTATTGATAACGGTCGGCGGCGTAGGCGAACTTCATATAGCTGTTGTTGAAGACACCGAGCATCGGCGACAGGGATATACCGAAGAACAGGGCACCGGCCAGTGGGCCGCGGCCTATGCGGTGCCGTGCCAGCCACAGGGTCAGGACCAGTCCCAACGTTGCCAGCAGGGCCAGCCAGTTCAGCAGGTTTGCCGGGTTGATATCCCAATGGTGGTATATGAACAGTAGTGGATGCGGCCAGAGTAGTTTGAAGGCGTAGAACCACAGTGCCTTGCTGATGATGATGACTCGTTCCACCGGGGTGTAATCAAATTCAATCAGGGTGCGGCCGGTGAAGAAGTTCAGGTCGCCGATGCCGAGGATGAGTGCCAGCAGGAACAGTGGGGTCACTTGCAGGAAATCCCGCCAGGTGATGCGGCCGTGTTGCCACCATACATGCACCAGCAGGATCGCGGGCAAGGTGATCGCGACGGTCTTGCTGAGGACACCGGCGGTGTACATTAGTAGCATGAGCAGATATAAAACTATGCGTGGTTTCAGCGGGCTGTGTCTGCTCTTTGACTGTTCGCGGAAGCGTAGCCAGTAGCCTGCGGCGAGCAGGAAGAACAGGGTGGCTAGCAGGTCCTTGCGGGCGATGATCCAGGCTACTGCTTCTACATGTACCGGGTGAACGGCGAACACGGCGGCGATCAGCCAGGCGCCGGGGACTTGCATGCGTAGTAACAACTTCCATAGTAGTAGTGTGTTGATGCTGTGTAGCAGGATGTTGACGGTGTGGAAGCCCCAGGGGGAGTGGGGGGCATCAAAGCCCCAGAGTTTGTGTTCCAGCCAGAAGGTAGTGTATAGCACCGGCCAGTAGTGGGATTCGGAACCGATGACGCCGAGGTTGAACCAGATGTCTTTCAGGCCGCCCCATTCTTTTACCGGGACTGCGTCGGTGAAGATGTTGTCGTCCCAGAGGAAGCCGGCGAAGAAAGAGGGCGAATAGGTGGCCGCTATCATTAGTAATAGTAGTAGTGCCGGGGAGGCTTGCAGCAGTCGCTGGGAGAGGGATTGCGGCGGCGGCGGTGCGGCGGGCGGCGCGGCTTGCGACGGTCTGCCGCGCGGTGTCTCGGCGGGGGTCGTCGCGGGGCGTCTGTTGCGTCGTCTTCTGTTTTTTGCCATTGGGTCTTGCGGTGGTGTGTCTGGTGGCGAGTTGGTTGTTGCTACACAATGGGGGGGTAGTATAACTTGATTTGTATGGTGTGCAAGTTGCTGTGTTGGGTGGTGGTGGGT
>JBPCXW010000193.1:0-4818 GCA_051008185.1 Gammaproteobacteria bacterium | reverse complement strand
GGCCGGCACTGACCAGTTCCTGACAGATCTCCAGACATTCTTCCGGGGTGCCGGAGATGACCGTGAAGCGGCGCATGATCTCATCCGTCACCAGATGTGTCACATTGTCCTGAGTGCCATCGGCAATCGCCTTGCGGAATGGCTCCCAGGTTCTGTCCGGTAAGCCGGAGCCGGACAGGATGATGTCGTTCTTGATGTTGCGGATCTTGTTCACTACATAAGTGCCGGTGTAAGAGCGGGTCGCATCTCTGGCCTTGTCGCCGTCTTTGCTACAGGCACACAGGATAACGCCACCGACCGGGAAATCCGCCGCCAGAGTCTTGTCTGCTCTGGCTGCGCCCTGGCGCATATTATCAATGGCGTAATCAACGAAGACCGGGGAAGTCAGGCCGGCCAGTAGCATACCATCGGCGGTATTGCCTGCCAGACGTTGCATATACGGCCCGGTCGCGCCGATGTAGAGCGGGATATTGGTACGCAACCCGTCAGTGCTACGATCATAACCGGGCATCGTGGATTCATAGAACCGGCCTTTATGGGTGAAGGGCTCGCCGGAAAAGACCTGACGCATAATCTCTATGGACTCGCGATGCACCGGCACCGGCTTCATTACATCAATATCATATTCCAGATACTCAATACCGACCTTGCCTACCCCCAGCCCCATGGTGAACCGACCATTGGATAATTCATCTATCGCCGCCGCTTCCGAGGCCAGCACCGTGGGATGACGACTGTAAGGCGTGGTGATGCCCAGACCAATCGGGATCTTGTCGGTGCTCAGGGCAACTGCGGCCAGGGTGGCGAAACAGCCTCTGGATTCCATCCCGTATTGCCGAAACCAGTGATAGGCCTCGGCGACCCAGAAACCGCCATTTAGCCCGGAGGCCTCCGTCTGTTGCGCGTAGCGCTGCATACAGGCCATGGGCTCGTAGGACTTGAAGATCACGCCTACTTTCGGGGTAACACTTGTTGTCATTATCATTCTCCGCAGATTGTCTGAGGCAGGGGTTGGATAGTCAGAACCGCCTTATTATAGGGCAGATGTCGGCCTTTGTCTTGTGCTTGTAGCGGATCAGTGTCCCCCCACCGGAGCCGCTACGGGCTACGCCCTTGCGCCACCGGCTCCCCCTCAAGGGGGGAGCTATTCGTGCTGGTGTTGGTGTTACTGCTCCCCCCTTGAGGGGGAGCCAAAGGAGGCGAAGCCTGCTTTGGTGGGGGGACCTACAATACCAACGACCCCAGACTGGCACCGCCGCACACATACAAGGTCTGGCCGGTGATGAAATCGCTTTCTTTTTCGCACAGGAAATGCACCACCCTGCCGATGTCCGCCGCGGTACCCACCCGCTGCATCGGTACGCTGGCGGCGATTTTTTTCTCCTGCTCACTATCTTCCGGCACCAGCTCACGGAACATCTCGGTCTTGATAGGCCCCGGTGCCACACAGTTCACGGTAATGTTGTCCGACGCCAGTTCCAGTGCCCAGGTCCTGACCATACCGATCTGTCCCGCCTTGGTTGCCGAATAATTGGTCCGGGTTACCAGACCCAGCACACCGCGGGAGGAAATGAGAATGATACGGCCAAAACGGACGCTGCGCATGTGTGGAATGAATTTCTGTGTCAGGGTGATCGCACTGCCCAGATGCAACTGGGTCAGATAATCCAGATCCGCAAGTTGCACCTCATCAATCAAGGCGGGACGGATGACACCGGCGTTATGCACAAAGTGCGTCACCTTGTGTTCCGCCGCAATCTGTGTGGCCAGCTGTTCGGTTTGTTCGCGATCGGCCAGATCACCGGCGTAATGAACCAGCTTCGGGTGCTCAAACTCCGGTGTGTCTCTGGATATATTGACGACGGTATCGCCCGCGGCAAGAAAGCGGTGGCTTATATCGGCACCGATGCCCTTGTTGCCGCCGGTCACCACTACGGTATGGGCTGTATCATTCATTATGTTTACTCCTGCGTCAGTAGTGTCAGTTTTTCAAATTCCTGTGCCGGATCAGTGTCGGGCGAGGTCGCTACAAATATAAAATCATTATTACTGTCTTGCACCGGATGCAGATGAACTTTCATTCCGGTCTCCAGACATTGCTCGCTGATGTAGGCGTATAACACCGCACCGCAATCCAGCCTGATAACGGCCATACACCACGGCAGGTGCTCGCGGAAGAACGCCTGGGTGCTGGCATGCAAGCGCGTCCAGGCCAGGACCTCGCCCTCTGCGGCGGTTTGTTGCCAGCTCAGGGCATCGGACAGACAGCTTCGGCACACCTCTCTTGGCGGATATTGTACCTGTTGACACTGATCACAGATCTGTAACGACAACTCGCCCCGCCCGGCGGCCTGTCGCAACGGCCGCCAAAGCGCCCCGCGCCGGAACACGGGCAGGCTACTCATGTCTGCCCACCACGCGACAGGATAACGGCACTGGTGCATAGGCAGCGATCAAAATTCACCATGCCGTAGCCGCTTACCATGCCACGTTTTGCATTCGGCACCTGATTGAGCAGACCCTGCTGCAACAATTGTTTCAGGGCCTCAACCGTGCCCAGAAAGCCCCCTGCCGCCCCCGCCTGACCGGCGGACAACTGCCCGCCGCAAGTGTTATGCGGCAAGCCGCCGCCATCCCAGGCGAAATCGGTGTTGCTGATAAACTCAGCCAACGCATCCGGCTCGCAAAATCCCAGATTTTCCATCTGCATCATACTGATCACCGGATAATCATCATAGGTCTGCAAAAAATCCATATCCTCGGGGCCGACACCGGCCAGCGCATACAGTTTGTCCCTGCACTCCAGCCAGCCGCCGCGAAAATGTACCGGATCATCATAAAAGGCGTTATGCCGTTCAACGGCGGCCAGCACCTCGGCATAAGGCAGTTGCAAAGACTGCGCCCGTTCAACCGACATCAACAGAAAACCATCGCCACCCGCCACCGGCATCACGCAATCATACAGGTGTAGCGGCTCGGCAATCGGGCGGGCGGCAAGGTAATCCTGCATCGTCAGGGGTTGATCGAACAGCGAAGTACCGGCGGCCAGTGCATTCCCGCGCTGGGCGATGCACAGTTTGCCGCAGTCTTCACGGCTGATGCCATAGCGTTGCATATAATGTTGGGTAATCATTGAGAAGACCATGTTCGGGCCGGCGGCCGCATAGGGATAGACTGCGGCGGCGGAGAAACTGCTGAAGTTTTCTATCAGTTCGTTGAAGCTGTGTTCATTGGCTGTATCGGCACCGATGCAGGCGACGATCTCGGCGTCACCGTTCTGGATGGCCCTGGCGGCGCGTTTCAGTGCCAGCGGCCCGCCGGCACCGCCTGTGGGTAGTTGTTCTAGCCAATTCACCGTCATGGAGAAATGTTCCAGCAGCGACACCACGCTGTCGGGGGCCAGGGTAAAACTGGAGACCAGCAAGCCATCCACTTCTTCCTTGGCGACCGCGCCCTGTTGCAGCAGTTTCTGCAAGACGGTGCCGATAAACCAGGTTGCGGATTTGTTGCTGCGTTTTTGGTAAGGCAGATGATACGGTGCCACCACGGCTACGCCTGCGTAGGATTGTGTGTCGGTCGTCGTCGGTTTTTGTTTTTTAGCCATCAGCTTGCTCTTTTTTTAAGCCGGCGCAGATCAATAGCCTGACCGCCGGTCACCCACTCGGCCAGTTGTTTTTTTATCTCTGCACGTTGTACTTTTTGTGAGGCGGTCATCGGCAAGGTGCTAACAAAGCGATACCAGGCAGGTACTTTATAATAAACCAGTTTGTCGGCGCAAAATGCAAATATCTCTCTCGCCAGTTGTTCAACCGCGTCCGCGCCCGCACCGACGATGATACAGGCCCCGACTTCTTCGCCGCGTATCTCATCATAAACGGGCGTGACCACGCAGTTATCCACCGCCGGATGTTGCAACACTACATTCTCCACCTCAATCGCGGCGATGTTCTCCCCGCTACGGCGGATGATATTTTTCCGGCGATCAACAAAATAGAACAGCCCGTCGGCATCCTGTCGCAACACATCCCCGGTATGAAAATAACCCCCTTCCCAGGCGGCAACGGTCGCGGCCTCGTCCTTGTAATAGCCGGAGAAGAAACCGTGGCGCGGTGCGTCCCCGGCCAATCGGATTAGTAACTCGCCCGGCTCACCGACGGGTACATCATCGCCTGCCTCGTCAATCAGACGATAGTCAATCGCATTACAGGGCCTGCCGATACACCGTTCACCGACATGACGCGGTTCCTGATGCGCCAGGATACTCACATTCACACCGGTCTCGGTCATCGCCCAGGCCTCAATCAGCGGAAAACCGAAACGCTGCTCAAAAGCGGCCTGATGCCGGGGATCAGAACCGGCACCCAGTCCGAATCTGATCCGGCCTTGTTGGTCATCATCGGGCGTTTCAGGCAGGGCAAGCAAAATCGCCGGCATGACACCCAGATAATGAATACAGGTCGCACCGGCCTCGCGCACGGTCTGCCACCAGTTTGAGGCATGAAACCGATCCAGTTGTATGACGCAACCGCCGCTGATGATCATCGCCATGGATGAGCAACACAGCGCATTCATGTGTGTCAGGGGCAACGGTGTCAATAATCGCTCCCGGCCCTGTTGCAGGGCGCAGTACCCGTCCAAACTGTTATACCACTGCCCCATACTGATGAAATAGTCGTTTGACAGTATGCAGCCCTTGGGTTGCCCGGTCGTCCCCGAGGTGTATAACAGTGCCGCCTCGGTCCCATCCGTCGCCACAGCGGCGGCCTTGTCCGGCTCGTGTTCCGGCAATGCCGTGAAATTGTCAGTGCTCACTACGCT
>JBPCXW010000192.1:0-5949 GCA_051008185.1 Gammaproteobacteria bacterium | reverse complement strand
GCCATGCTGGCTGCGGACCTGCTGAAACAACCCGACAAGCTCATCGGCCTGATCCTGTTCGGTAACAATGTGGTGAATTTTCTTGCCGCCTCATTGGGAGTCGCCATCGGCGTACGCTTGATGGGGGATTCGGGTTACGCGGTCTCCCCGTTCCTGCTGACATTTATCTTCCTGATATTTGCCGAAGTGGCACCGAAGACGGTGGCGGCACTGTACCCGGAGAAGATTGCCTTTCCGGCTGTTTATATCCTGAAGCCCTTGTCTTATGTGCTGTATCCGTTTGTCTGGACAATCAACAAGATCGCCAATGCCCTGCTCAGCCTGATCGGCATCAAACCCGATGACGTGGATGACACCCCGCTGTCCATAGATGAACTCAGGACTGTCGTGCATGAAGCCGCCAACCTGATACCGGCACGGCATAGAAAAATGTTGATCAGCATTCTGGATCTGGAAAAGGTCACGGTGGATGACATCATGGTGCCGCGTAATGAAATCACCGGCATAGACATCACCGATGAAACCAGTAAGATCGTCAATGCACTGGCACAGAGTACCCATACCAGACTGCCGCTGTATGACGACAGTCTGGATGAGATTATCGGCCTGTTACACACGCGCAGGATTACCCGCATCCTCAGGGACAAGGAAAACCCGACCCCGGCTGATCTGAAGACGACCTGTGACGAGCCTTATTTTGTGCCGCTGGGGACACCGCTGCATATCCAGTTGCTGAATTTTCAAAAAGTGAAAAGCCGCATGGGGCTGGTGGTGGATGAATACGGTGTGATTCAGGGTTTGATTACGCTGGAGGACATCCTTGAGGAGATTGTCGGTGAGTACACTACCAATATGCAGACCTATAATCAGGATATCCGGCAACTGGACGATGGCTCGTTCATCATCAACGGCCCCGCGATGATTCGTAATATCAACCGCGATCTGGAATGGAACCTGCCGGAAGACGGCCCGAAAACCCTGAACGGTTTGATACTGGAACACTTGCAAAGCATACCCGAGGCGGGTACCAGTATCAGGATTGACGATCTGGCGATGGAGATCACCCAGGTCACCGACAATGCGGTCAGGGCCGTCAAGGTGACAAAGCTTGACCATTAGTTTGCCGGTTAAGCCCGGGCCTTTATCCCGCCTGATGAAAAAATCACACATCATAATCATCCTGCTGCTGTTGGCACTGATTGCCTGCTTTTTCATCTTTGAGCCCGGACAATATCTGAACCTGCAATACCTGAAACAGCAACAGGGTCTGCTGGATACATTTTATCGCGCCAATCCGTTTGTCACGGCGGCGGCCTATTTCATCATTTATGTGCTGGTTGCAGGTTTGTCAGTGCCCGGTGCGGCTGTCCTGACACTGGCGGGCGGCGCGATCTTCGGCCTGTTGACCGGCACCGTGCTGGTCTCCTTCGCCTCAACCATCGGTGCCAGCATCGCCTTTTTGATCGCCAGATACCTGTTGCGCGACACGGTACAGAGGCGCTTCGGTAACAGACTGGCGACCATCAACAAGGGCATTGAGGAAGAAGGGGCGTTTTATCTGCTGGCCCTGAGGCTGGTTCCGATGGTGCCCTTTTTTGTTATCAATCTGCTGATGGGGCTGACGACGATGCGCTTGCCGGTTTTTTTTGTTGTCAGTCAGGTGGGTATGCTGGCGGCCACTCTGGTTTATGTCAATGCCGGTACGCAACTGGCCGGGATTGAAAATGCTGCTGATATTTTATCGGTTGAACTGATAGCCTCGTTTGCATTGCTTGGCATCTTTCCGTTGCTGGCGAAAAGACTGGTCACCTGGTTGAGAAAGAATCCGCATGAGTCAATTTGATTACGATATGTTTGTGATCGGTGCCGGTTCGGGCGGTGTCCGGGCCGCGCGCATGGCCGCCGGTTTCGGTGCCAGAGTCGGTATAGCGGAGCAACAGTATCTGGGCGGCACCTGTGTCAATGCGGGTTGTGTGCCGAAGAAATTATTTGTCCATGCCTCACACTTTGCCGAGGATTTCCATGATGCGGCGGGCTTCGGCTGGCGACTACCGGAGGCGGTTTTCAACTGGGAAACACTGCTGCAAAACAAGGATGCCGAAATCCAACGGCTGAACGACATTTACCGCAAACTGCTGACTGACAGCGGTGCCACCTTGTATGAACAACGGGCCACGCTGCTGGATGCCAATACGGTTGCCGTGGCCGAGCACCGTCTGAGTGCCGAACGTATCCTGATCGCCACCGGCGGTTGGCCGACCGTGCCCGATATACCCGGCAAGGAATATGTGATCACATCTAATGAGGTTTTTCATCTGCAACAACTCCCGCAACGAATCATCATAGTGGGCGGCGGTTATATTGCAGTAGAGTTTGCCGGTATCTTTCATGGTCTCGGTGTGGATACCACTCTGGTCTATCGCGGCGAGCTGTTCCTGCGCGGGTTTGATACCGAAGTGCGCCGCTTCCTGCAACAGGAACTGGAGAAGAAAGGCATCAAACTACTGTTCGGGCAGAGCGTCCGGCAGGTGGAAAAGCGGCAACAGCTGACGGCACACTTCGCCGATGGCTCACAACAGGATGCGGATCTGATTTTATATGCCACCGGCCGTCACCCAAACAGCGCCGATCTCGGGCTGGAAAACGCCGGTGTCGCGCTGGATGAAAAAGGGGCTGTCATCGTCAATGATGAATATCAAACCAGTGTGCCATCTATTTACGCCCTGGGTGATGTGACTAATCGCATCAATCTGACCCCGGTGGCCACGGCGGAAGGCACGGTGCTGGCCAACCGGCTGTATAACCGGCAGGCGACAAAAGTGGATTACCGCGACATCCCCACCTGTGTCTTCAGCCAACCCGCTATCGGCACTGTCGGCCTGACTCAAGAGCAGGCCGAGGCCGAGTATGGTGACATCGCCCTGTACCGCTCCACCTTTCGCCCGTTGAAACACACCTTGTCAGGCAACAATGAACAGACCTTTATGAAAATCATCGTTGACAAGGCCAGCGACCGGGTGGTGGGTGCACATATAGTGAGCGCCGATGCGGGTGAGATCATTCAGGGGATCGCCGTCGCAATCAAGGCCGGCGCAACCAAAGCAGTTTTTGATGCGACCATCGGCATCCACCCCACCAGCGCCGAAGAGTTTGTCAGTATCCGTGAGCCGAGCTGATGCGGTGTTTTTATACTATAAAAACCGCTCATACAGATGACAGGCCACCTCCCGTTCCGGTTGGCCTTGTCGTTGCACGGCGATCAATGCCGGGCGTTGTGTCTTGCACAGCGGCTCCACATACGGGCAACGACCATGAAAATAACAACCTGATGGCGGTGTGACGGGAGACGGCACCTCACCTTGCAAGCGATCAAATGTCATATCCTGCCCGGGATCAGGTAGCGGGATGGAATCCACCAAAGCGCGGGTATAGGGATGTACCGGATGCGCATACAACTCCGCCGCCTCGCCAATCTCCACTATCTTGCCCAGATACATCACTGCCAGACGATCCGATACATGTTTCACCACCGACAGATCGTGCGCGATGAACAACATGGTCAGTTGCAATTCCTGTTGCAACTCAAGTAACAGGTTGATGATCTGTGATTGTATGGACACATCCAGAGCGGAGACCGGCTCGTCACAGATCAACAGGCGCGGTTTCAGCGCGATGGCACGGGCAATACCGATACGCTGACGCTGGCCGCCGGAGAATTCGTGCGGATAGCGATCAGCGGCACCCGTCGGCATCCCGACCCGCTCCAGCAACTCCGCCACCCATTGTTTGCGCTCGGTCTCGGTGCCGATGTTATGGATGATAAACGGCTCTTGCACGATGGCGCCGACGGTCTGCCGCGCATTCAGGGATTCAGCCGGGTCCTGAAAGATGATCTGTATGTCCTCGCGTAACGCGCGCAACTCCGCCTTGCCCAGCGCCAGTAAATCCTGTCCGGCAAACAGCACCTGACCGGCATCGGGTTCATGCAAGCGTAGCAGGGTCTTAACGATGGTGCTCTTGCCGCAACCGGACTCGCCTACCAAGCCCAGGGTCTCACCGGGATACACATCAAACGACACATCATCCACCGCATGTACCTGAGCTACGGTGTGCAGCAGTATCCCGCCCTTGATCGGGTAATACTTTTTCAGGTTACGCACACTCAGCAGGGGTTCGGACATTTAGTCTCTCCAGTGCAGACAAGCGACGCGGTGCTGTGCATTCACGGCTTGCAACTCCGGGTTGATGGCCTCGCAATCCTGCTGTCTGGCATCGCAACGATCCTGAAACCGGCAGCCCGGCGGGAAGTGGGCGGGGGCGGGCACGATGCCCTCAATGGCGTTCAGCCGTGTCTTGGGCGTGCCGTCCAGTCTCGGCGTAGAGGCCAGCAAGCCGCGGGTATAGGGATGCGATGGTGCGTTGAACAGATCTGCAGTCGGGGCCTGCTCCACTACCCTGCCGGCATACATGATGATCACCTCATCACACAGATTGGCAATCACACCCAGATCGTGAGTGATAAAGATGACGGACATACCATACTCGGCCTGTAACTGCCGCAACAAGGCCAGGATCTGTCCCTGTATGGTTACATCCAGTGCCGTAGTGGGTTCATCGGCGATCAGGATATCCGGTCGCGGTGCCAGGGCCATCGCGATCATCACCCGTTGCCGCATACCGCCGGACAGTTGATGCGGATATTCATCAATACGGGTCTGTGCCGACGGGATACCAACTTGAGCCAGGATTTCTATAACAGCATCCCTGACCTGTGCCGGTGATAACTCGGGAAAATGCAACTCATAAACCTCGGCGATCTGCCTGCCGATTTTCTGCACCGGGTTCAGTGCCATCATCGGCTCCTGAAAGATCATCGAGATTCGTTTGCCCCGTATCCGGTACAACTCCTCCGGTTCGGCCCGGCACAAATCCATGCCGTCAAATAAAACCCGGCCGGATACAATCCTGCCGGCCGGTTGCGGCAGCAGGCGCAGGATGGACAAGGCCATCACACTCTTGCCGCAACCTGATTCACCGGCCACACCGAGGATACGATTCTTTCCCAAGCTGATGCTGACCCGATCCAATACCTGATGCTCACCCTCATCGGAGGTAAAACTGACACTCAGATCCTCAATCGCCAGCACAGATTCATCGCCGCTACTCATTACAGTGTTACTTTGTAAGTCTCGTCCTTGATAACCACAGGATCGAAACGCCGCCCGTCTTTGCGGGCCTGTTCCAGACTGGTCTTTTTCGCCTGATCAATCCAGAACAGGCCACCGCTACCGCCGGCACCAAAGGGATCGAACAGGGAGCCCGATGAGCGAGTACCATAAAAATCCGGCAGACTCAGCCAGGCCCAGTAGGCAGTGCGCGCATACGGTGCCATATAGGTAGGGATGTACATGGCCTGAGCATGGATCAGCCGCTGTATCTGCCGCGCCAGCCTGATGCGATCCGCTTCCTCAACGGCGGCGCGGTATTGCGTGATCAGGCTGTCCAGTTCCGGCACATCCGTATTGGTAATGTTATTGGTCTGGGTTTTATGCGCGTTATCGGAATGAAAATGCTGCCAGTAAGCGGGACGCAGGCCGGTACTCCAACCCATCCAGGCGATGTCGTGTTTTTTCTCCAGGATCTTTTTGAACGAGGCCGAGCTGTCAAGCAGTTCCAGCTTCAGTTCAATACCCGCTTTTTTTGCCTCTTCCTTCAGCAGGATCAGGCGATCCGTGTGATCAGGCACCCCGTAGGTGACGGTAAAACTGAGGCGCATACCGTCTTTGACGCGAATGCCATCCGCCCCCCGCTGTTGCCAACCGGTGGCCTGCAGATACTCATCCACCTTGTCCAGATCAAACCCGCGCGCCTTGATGTCCCTGTTGGTGTAGTCACCGTAACCGGTATGGATATTATGCAGACGCAAATAATCACCGCGCAGTACATTGT
>JBPCXW010000191.1:0-3201 GCA_051008185.1 Gammaproteobacteria bacterium | reverse complement strand
GCCAAAGGAGGCGAAGCCTGCTTTGGTGGGGGGATCTATTCGTGCCAAGCCACACTAATCGTCAATTACTACGCCCCAAGGGAACTTGCCCACAGTAATGGTCTTGATAACCACATTCTTCCCGGTATCAATCACCGAAACATCACCACTCACACCATTAGTAGTGAAAACACGCTCACCATCCTTTGACATCGCCAACCCCCAGACCCGCTTGCCAACCGGAATATTCTTAATCAACTCCATACTATCAGCATCCAGCACCAACACCTGATTGGAACGCCCGCCCGCCACATACAACCGTTGCTCATCTTTACTCAGCAACACATCCTTGGGCTTGGCCGTATCATCGGCAATCTTCGTCTTGGCCACAATTTTGTAACTCCGCATATCCACCTTCTTAACCTCACCACTGATCTCCGAGGTAGCAAACGCCAGTGTCCCGGCCCGATTGAACACCGCCGCACGGGGACGCGCCCCGACCAGCACATTGGCAACGATCCGATGCTCCGGCACCTGTATCACATGCAACATATTGGTCGATTCACTGGTAACAATAACCTGCGTACCATCCGGCGAGATCGCCACACCCTCCGGCTCCAGCCCGACCGGGATCTCAATTATCTGCCGCCCCGTCGCCGGATCATAAACCGTCGCCTTGGCATCATCCTCATTGGAGATATAAATGTTGCCGTTGGGATGCACCGCAAAAGCCTCCGGGTCCGAACCGGCCTTAAACTCCCGCAACAGCTTCAGCGAAACCGGATCCACAACCTTGATCGCATCATCCTCACTGGCAGCGATATACAATTCCTTGCCGTCCGGCGACAAACCAATCCCGCGCGGCCGATCACCGACATTGATAGTTGCCTCAACCTCCAGCGTACTACCATTGATCACGGAGACATTGTTACTCCGCTCATTAGTAACAAAAATCCTGTTGGTAGCCGCAATACTCGCCTGACCCAACAATAAAACAAACAATGCGCCAAAGACGCAACCACAAATCAATCGTTTCATAAATGACTCCCGTAACATAGTGTGTGTCGAATACAAATAAATCAACGGCGGGGAATAGGAATAGTCCGCCCATCAGGAACCGGCGGTCTGACCCGCTGATCCCGCTGCCGCTCCCGTGCGCAACTGAGCACACCCAGACTATCCACATCGTTAGGCGCGGCGACACCGCGCACCGGTGCCTCGCCCAGCAACTCGCCGGACTTGTCCTCCACCAGCAAGATCTGCCGCAACTGCCCATTACCCCTGAAATACATACTGAGCCCCTTCTGCCCGTCAAACGCCAGCCCGGTCTTCAACGCCGTCAGCACCGCAGCCGGGTTGTCATCATCGTCCCTCGCCAGGTGATCAGAGGTCATCTTCACCGCCGCCCAGCCGGCCCAGGCCCGCTCATCCATAGGCTTGTTGAAGGCCGCCTTATACCGTTTGTTCAAATCCCGCGCCGCAAACTTCACAAAATCCGGATGCCAGGCACTGACCAGAATCGTCGCCTTCCCGTGTTTTTCGTGCCATTGCCGTCTGGCACCGGCATACATCTTGTCGCTGGGGATGACATGCAACAGATTGGGCAGGCAAAGCGTCCTCAGTTTGTTGCTCTTCGCCGTCAGGTTGAACACGGCATGGTCAGGGAAGGCCTTGGCCAGCGCCAGCACCTTGCGGGCGGGCAGGGCGGCCAGAATAGCCACATAGTCGCGCCCGCTGATGTCGCCGGTATCGGCACTGGCATAACGGCTCAGCGTGTATTGCTTGTCAAGGAACCGCCCCTGCAAGTTGGCCTCGCTGATACCTTGTTCGGCACCGGACATCACGTCATCCTGCCTGTCCGTAACCAGTGCAAAGCGGTATGTTTGCGGTGCGGCAAGGCTGTATTGTAATCCGGCAGTAATAAACAGGCTAAATGCCAGCAGGATTCGCCGGGCCACTGCGATTTTTACGGTTTTCCCGGCCCGACAGAGATGGCCGGGCGGGGATGACGGATGGGGCGTAGCTGGCGGCATGACAGGTTCCTCTTTCATTAGTATTTACAAGTATTTATAAGTATTTTGTAATGTTTCGCAACAAGCACCAAACGCCAGTGCATGGATCATACTACTGAAATTTGCTATACATTCAACTGGCAAGATATACACTATACTATAAACTATCAGTAAGGCTGGCACGGGCCGGGGTATCGTTGATCGGTTCCAGCCCGTTCCTATCCATAACTAATTATAACGCTGTGACATGAGGAGTCCCGACTATGCTGAAAGCACTACAGATTGAGCCGGAAAAATGCACCGGTTGCCTGCAATGCGAGATGGCTTGTTCCTATCAGGCGGAAGGGGTCTTCAATCCCTCCGTCTCCCGCATCAAGATATTCACCTTCCACGAAGAGGGCCGGTTCGTCCCCTACACCTGCACCCAATGCAGCGAGGCCTGGTGTCTCCACGCCTGCCCGGTAGAGGCCATCGTGATCAACGAGGCCACCGGCTCCAAAGATGTATTGGACGATGTCTGTGTAGGCTGCAAGGTCTGCACCATCGCCTGCCCGTTCGGCACGGTGAATTACAGTCAAGACAGTAAAGTGGTTTATAAATGCGACCTGTGCGGTGGCGATCCGGAATGCGCCAAGGCCTGCCCGACGGCGGCCATCACCTACATAGATGCCGATCACACCGGACTCACCCGCATGAGAGCACACGCAGCACAAAGCGCCGACGCGTCGGCATAACCGAAACAGGAGGAGAAAAATGGCTTGGGTAAATAATGTACTACGAGTAAATCTGACCAGCGGGGCTATCAGCAATGAGCCGCTCAATATGGAATGGGCCAAACAGTATCTCGGCCAACGCGGCTTGGCAACAAAATATCTGGTGGATGAGATCGATCCCCGTTGCGACGCACTCAGCCCCGACAACAAGATGATCATGACCACCGGCCCGCTGACCGGCACGATGGCCTCCACCGCAGGGCGTTATTCCGTCGTAACCAAAAGCCCGCTGACCGGCACCGTGGCCTGCTCCAATTCAGGCGGCTACATCGGCGCGGAGCTGAAATCGGCCGGTTACGACATGGTGATCTTTGAAGGCAAGTCGCCGAAACCGGTTTATCTGTATGTAGAAAACGACAAGGTTGAACTGGTGCCGGCGGATGAGATCTGGGGTATGTCAGTCTGGGCGGCCGATGAGTGGTTGCACAAACGTTATC
>JBPCXW010000190.1:0-10034 GCA_051008185.1 Gammaproteobacteria bacterium | reverse complement strand
GTCCATGGTGTATGGGCAGATGAACGAGCCGCCGGGCAACCGCCTGCGCGTGGCCCTGACCGGCCTGACCCTAGCGGAAAAATTCCGCGATGAGGGACGCGATGTATTGTTCTTCGTAGATAACATTTACCGTTTTACTCTGGCCGGCACCGAGGTATCGGCCTTGCTTGGTCGTATGCCGTCGGCAGTGGGTTACCAACCGACACTGGCCGAGGAAATGGGACGCTTGCAGGAGCGCATCACCTCCACCAAGACCGGTTCCATTACTTCCATTCAGGCCGTTTATGTCCCGGCGGATGACTTGACCGATCCGTCACCCGCCACCACCTTTGCCCACCTTGATGCCACCGTCGTGTTATCAAGACAGATCGCAGAGTTGGGGATTTACCCGGCGGTGGACCCGCTGGACTCCACCTCGCGCCAGCTTGACCCGCTGGTAGTCGGGCAGGATCACTACGAGACGGCGCGGGCGGTGCAAAACACATTGCAACGTTATAAAGAGTTGCGCGACATCATCGCCATTCTGGGCATGGATGAACTGTCAGAAGAAGACAAGCTGGTGGTCGCCCGTGCCCGCAAGGTGCAACGTTTTCTGTCACAGCCATTCAGCGTGGCCGAGATATTCACCGGCACACCGGGTAAGTATGTCTCCCTGAAAGATAACATTGCCGGTTTCAAGGCCATCGTCAATGGTGAATATGATCACCTGCCGGAGCAGGCCTTCTACATGGTGGGAGGCATTGAAGAGGCGGTGGAAAAAGGTAAAGATGTTTCATAACGGCGGAAAACTATGACGACAATACAAGTTGATATCGTAAGTGCCGAGCACGAAATTTTTTCCGGCGAGGCGGTGATGGTATTCGCCCCCGCGCTACTCGGCGATATGGGTATTGCCCCCGGCCATACGCCGCTGGTTACCCGTCTGGGGCCGGGGGAGGTGCGGGTCAGAGGAGACGACGGCAGCGAGCAGGGCTTTTATGTCTCCGGCGGTATGATGGAGGTGCAACCGAGTCTGGTCACCGTGTTATCCGATACCGCAGTGCGCGCGGAAGATCTGGACGAGGCGGCGGTATTGAAGGCCAAGGAAGAGGCGGAAAGGCAACTGCATGATCGGGAAGCCAGCATTGATTATGCCACCGCGCTGGCGGAGCACGCCGAACTGTCGGCACAGTTGCAAGCGATCCAGCGTCTGAAGCAACGCGCCGGACGCTAGTGGCCGGTAGCCTCAGCATTGTTATCCTCGCCGCCGGCCAGGGTCGGCGCATGCACTCAGACTTGCCCAAGGTATTGCATCAACTGGCAGGCAAGCCGTTGCTACAACATGTGATCAACACGGCAACGCAACTACCACACCGGGCAATGTATATCGTCTGCGGTCACGGCGCCGATGAGCTTCAGGCGCGTTTTCCTTCCCCGGAGTTACACTGGGTGCAGCAACCGCAACAGTTGGGCACCGGGCATGCGGTGGCTCAGGCCATGGATGCTATTCCCGATACCGATCAGGTGCTCGTCCTGTACGGTGATATTCCGCTCACTACTCACAGAACGCTTGAACGCCTGACGGAGGCGGCGCAACAGACCGGCATTGCGATAATGACCGGCGAGTTACCGGATGCAAGCGGTTATGGCCGGATTGTGCGCGATGCCGCCGGCACGGTGCAGGCGATCGTTGAAGAGAAAGATGCCGATGATGCACAACGCGCCATCACGGAGATCAACTCCGGCATCCTGACAGTGGAGGCAAAACGTTTGCAACCATGGTTACAAGCCCTGAACAACAGCAATGCCGGAAAGGAGTATTACCTGACCGATATTATCGCGATGGCGGTGGCGGAAGGCATCGCCGTGCCCGCCATCAGCCCCGACCATTGGCAGGAGATACAAGGTGTCAATGATCGACAACAACTCGCCGAGCTGGAACGTTACTACCAATTTGGTCTGGCACAGTATCTGATGTGGAATGGTGTGACCCTGCTTGATCCGACACGCTTTGATTGCCGTGGCGAACTTCAGATCGGGCGCGATGTGAGCATTGATATCAATGCCGTGTTTGAGGGCAAGGTCAGCATCGGCAATCATGTTCGTATTGGCCCGAACTGTCGGATCAGCAACGCCAGTCTGGGCGATCATGTCATCGTCAAGGACAATACCGTGATTGAAGACGCACGGATAGGCGAGCATTGCAGTATCGGCCCGTTTGCCCGTATCAGGCCGGAGACGGAGTTGGCCGATCATGTGGCGGTAGGCAACTTTGTTGAGATAAAAAAATCGCAGGTGCAAAGCGGCAGCAAGATCAACCATCTGGCTTATGTCGGAGACAGCGAGGTGGGCAAGGATGTGAATATCGGTGCCGGTGCGATCACCTGTAACTATGATGGCGCGAACAAATATAAAACCGTGATCGGCAATGATGTCTTTATCGGCTCCAACAGCCAGCTTGTGGCACCGGTGACGATCGGTGACCACGCCACCATCGCCGCCGGCACCACTGTGACAAAAGATGTGCAAGCGTCAAGTCTGGAAGCCAACAAGCGGGAAAGAAAGGTGGTAAAAAACTGGCAACGGCCAAAGAAAAAGTGAGCTTGCCAGGATGACATTTACAACAGCGGATCTGTACGATGCCAACGAGGGCAAGGTGCAGGTGTTGTCTTTAATCCTGCAAAGCTACGGCAACAAGAGACGTTTCTCCGGCCATATCTCAACCATCAGATGTCATGAAGACAATACTCTGGTGCGCGCCGCTCTGGAAGAGCCGGGCGAGGGACGGGTATTGGTGATTGACGGCGGCGGCTCTGTTCGTTGCGCGCTGGTCGGAGACAATCTGGCACAGTTGGCACAGGAAAACGGCTGGCAGGGCATCGTGCTAAACGGTTGTATCCGGGATTCAGCGGTAATCAACGAACTGGACACAGGTATCAAAGCCTTGGGCACAAACCCGAAAAAGAGCGTAAAAAAAGGCATCGGGGAGCGGGACATCCCGGTGTCTTTCGGTGCTGTTGATTTTGTTCCGGGGAGTTGGCTGTATGCCGATGAGGATGGAGTCCTGCTCAGTGAGAAGCAACTGACTATTAGTACATAAGAGACACATCAGCAATGTCCCCCCACCGGAGCCACTACGGGCTACGCCCTCGTGCCACCGGCTCCCCCTCAAGGGGGGAGCAGTAACACCATGAGAAACCCCCAACCGGGGAGTAACACTGGCACGAATAGCTCCCCCCTTGAGGGGGAGCCAAAGGAGGCGAAGCCTGCTTTGGTGGGGGGACATTGCTGATTTGGTCTCATACATTACTGATCCCCCCCACTAACCATACTCAAGACGATGGCGGAGCCGGAAACACCAGTCGAAAGCCCAGGTCCTCGCTACGATAATCAGGCACCGCCTCACTAGTTTGCACCACCTGACTACCAGCAGCAGGCATCAAATAACTTCCCCCCTTAATCACCAGCGTAAAGGCATTACCGCGCAGTATAGAGGTGCTAGTCCATTCCGCCACATTACCACCAAAGCCAATGATGCCGTGCGGACTATCATCAGTTGAGGCAGTTACCGCAGCACTTTGTTGTATGTTCTCCGGCTCACTTTCTGTTTTGCCTTTGGAATAGTTCCGATCCACCGCCCGCCCCCGCTCATAGTCATTACCATAAGGAAACCGTTGCAAGCCAACACCGGCAAGTATCTGCCACTGCTCCGCACTAGGCAATTCCCCGCCCGCCCAACGGGCAAACGCCCAGGCACTCCACCAACTCACACGGGTCACCGGATGCTCCGGCTGTTGCTGTTGTTGTGCCCAGTTATCCGGCTCGTGACGAATGTACGACGGCTGTTTCGCATGATCAAAAAACCCCAAACGCACCAACGGGTCCCGCAAAAAGCGAGCATACAGCTTGCGGCTAACCTCATGCTTCATCACTTGTATATTGAGCGACGCAGGCAACAACGGCAGATGTTTCAATACACCGATCTTTTCATCTTTCAACGCCCGCAACAAAGGCACGATCCGACTCCCCGACGGCGGGCCAATATTACGTTCGCCACCGCTAACACCCACCACCGTGCCGCTCGCCCCCCAGGGCAGCGTAAGCTGTGTCACCCCGGCAGGCAGCGGAAGCTCATACACACAACGAAACCCGGTGTAAGCCGAACGAAAATCTGCGGCAGCAGTGCGGCGAATAAAGTTCAGTGCCTGCAAGCGGCGCGGGCGATGCCAGGCATTGCCGCCCATCAACACCGGCAAGCCAGTCTCATCACTAGTCCATTCCAGCAGACTACTACCGAGATCATGAATACCCTGCGGCGTATCGGTAGACGGAAACAGACCACACTCCCGGGCGATGTTCAGGCTGGGGTCTCCACTAGGCCACGCACTATTATCAAAGCTGTCACCCCAGGGATACAACCTGTGCTCAGCACCCGAGGCAATGGCCTCAAACTCGGCGGCGGCAGGCAGGCGTCCGCCGGCGGCGTTGCAATAGGCCCAGGCATCGTGGAAACTCAGACCCCCTGCGGCGACATCAAGTTGCCCGAGCATTTTGTGATCTTGAGTCTGGCTACTGAAATCCCAATCCGGCGGTGTGGCCCAATGCGCTGTCGGCGGATCAACCTGCGCCGCGCGCCAGTGGGCGAAGCGACGAAACTGACCCTGATTCACTTCACAGGCATCCACCAGCAGATCGGGCACCCGAACCGTCTCCGCCTGACGGCGCAACTGGGCCAACAGGGAAGGGGAACTGCTGATGAACGCAACATTTTTTCGCAACAACTTATCCAGCAGATGCTCTTGCTCTTGTTCGTGCAGATCAATATCCACCGATACCAGCATCAGGTCGGCAGGCGGCAACCAAATCCAGCGCCACCAGATACCGGCCAGCAACAGCAAGGTGATACAAAGCAGGGTAGCGATGTAGCGAGGCATGATCAGATTCTTGCGCGGCGGGGTGCAAACCTGAACAACAGCAACAGCCCGAGCACCGCCAGTATCCACAACACCGGGGTCAGGTTTTGCATCCGGTCTTCGGTATTCAGTCTGGGGTTGGCCGTTGGTCGCCGGTTCAGTCGCAGTTGATTGATGCCAGCATGAATGGCCGGTTGCTCGCGCTCTATACCGGCATAGACGAATCCCAGCGCAACGTTTTGCAGTTGCCGATCAATGACTGCGACAGGGCGCCAGTCGGGATCGGTGAACTCAACTTCATCCGGCAACATCAACAGTGCATATTCCGACGGCATATCCAGCATCTCGCCCTTGAACAGGCTTGGGTGAGGACGCAACAGGAACTGCGGTTGCACTTGTTCGGCATCATGCAACGGTGCCAGCCAGGCCGTCGGCTGGCCGAGGTGTAACGACAGCGCGCCCTCCAGCACATTGGGCTGGATTAGCAAACGGTTATAGGTATGCTCCGGCGCCGGTCGGATAGCCTGCAATGCGGACGCTGTTGAAACCGTGCCGGCTTGCAGGGCGGCGGCGAGTTGTTGCACCAGATCATAGTGAGGCAGGTCGGCGATCAACTGCGGGTCCTCTGCCAGCCTGAGCAACCATTGGTTCTGTCGCGCCGGTTCAAACGCCTGATACTCGCGGGCCGCCTCCAGCATCTTGAACAAATAGCTCAGCACCAGCGACACATAATGTTCGGGCGGAACCCTGATGATTTGGCTCTGCCCCTGTTGCGCCAGCGGGGTGGCGTTGGGGACGAACAGGCGCATGGTTTGACCGCTCGTGCCAAGCGGGCCGGGTTGGCCCTGACGATTCAACATGGAGTTGCCGCGCCGATCCTGTCGCGGTGCAAACGGATCGCCGGGAGCCGAGCCGCTACCGCTACGGCCGGCCATTGCGGTGGGGGGGAGTAGCGAGTCGTAGTTCAGGTTGCCGAGTATGCCCGCGCCGCCGAGGCGGGTGCCTTCCAGACCGGGCGACGAATCATCAAACTCGCCGACGCCCGATGCGGTTCCGTCCCGGTTGTTGCCTTGTCCGTCCTCTACGGCCGGGGTTGATGTCTGTTCCGGATTGCCCGCACCTTCTACACGCTCTGCCAGTGCGTCGTTCGCCAGTGGCGGCACATGTTCGCCGAGATAATGCCAGTGGCGGGGCCACAAGCCATGCTCCTGCATAATGCCGATCACGAGATAGTATTCACTGACGCTATGGATATCCAGCCGTATCCCCTGACGCATCGGGAGGGGCAGGGCGGCGATATAGCGATCAAAGGCGTTGTGTTGGCGTAGCAGTTCGGCGCGGTAGATGCGGGTGTTGGTGTTGAAGATACGCAAGTAACCCTGATGCAGTTCAAGCACCGGAAACAACATTGGGTCGCAGTCGTGGGGGATGTTGCAACTGATGTAGTCATGCAGCACGGAAGGCGGGCTGGATGGCAGATCGTTGAACACGATGCTGGTGGCCAATTGTCGGGCCAGTATGGTGGTGATGTCGGTGTTGCGTTCCAGCTCCTCGCGGGCCTGCTCTTGCCGGTTGACCAGTGTGGCGAGGATCAGGATCAGGATTACCGCAACGCTGTTGGCAAGGATGTCGGCCAGTGCCACACTGCCCGGACTGATCACGGAGCTGCGTCTGCTGTGAAGAGACATGGCTTATCGGGCGGGTGCGCCCCGAGTGTTGATGCTGCGCTTGATGCGCGCCGGCAGATCTTGCAGGCGCACGGTGGAGAGCAGATCGCGGCTGGCGATGATCCAGCCGATGCTGATGGTGCGATCCAGAAAACGCTCGCGCAGACAGTTGCGTGCAATCGCGGTAGTGGTGACGCTGTTTTCCGTGATGGCGAAGATGATTTGTTGTCGTCCTCCGCTGTTGTAGATCTTTTCCACATAGCGCAGGTACGGGCTTTGCGGGTCGCACACATTGGCTTGTGCTACGGTTTCGTTGGTCTCCAGGATACGTAGCCTACCCGGGTAGGTGATGACTACCAGCCCTTCGCTGCCGTCTTGCCAGGAGACCTTGAACTTGGCGCTTTCGGTAGAGCGGTCCAGCATGTTCTGCATATCCTGGGAGACGATGATGTTGAGCAGGATGAAGACGATGATCAACAGTGCCAGCGTGCTGCCGAATACTTCCACCATCGGGGCATCAAACTCGGCATGTAGCAACGGCGGCTTGCGGCGGTGCGGATAGGTTCTGTCAAGCATTGCGTTTGAGTTCCTCTGTTAGTCTTAGTAGTCCGCGTTCTTCCCAGCGGTAGAGCAAGGTTTGGCACAGTGCGAATACGACGGATAGCGACAGTGCGATCAGAGTGGTGTCAAAGGCGATGCCGAGTGGTTCAAGTGCTTGTCCCAGTGATTGACTGAAGTCGGCCTCGTTGCTGGAGAGTAGTTCGCCCAGGCCTTCCGTCGCCAGAGAGATGCCGAGTACGGTGCCGATAAAGCCGAGGATCGGAATAGCCCAGTTGATGTAGCGCGGCAAGGTGTAGAAGGCCTCAAACTGTTGCCACAGGGCGGCGGCAAATTCGTCCTGACTGTCGCCTCGTCGCAGGCTTGATTGATGGGCGGCGGTGAAGATGGAGCGGTTGGACATAGCGGCCGAACGTTTCAACTCCCAGGCGATGAGCAACCATTTCCCAATCAGCAAGGCCATGCCCCAGAGGAACAGGTTCAGTGTCAGGGGCGGGATGATCCCCCGTTGCAACAGCTTGGGTGTAATAGTGGCGAGCAGACCGGTCTGGCCTGCATACAGATAAGCCAGCATGGCCCCGCCCAGCACCAGTGCCAGACACAACATAGGCACGATGGGCGGACCGCGTAGCCCGGCCTCCAGCAATTCGCTGACGCTGTTGTCATCTTCCGCCGAAGACTGCGCGAGGGCGTGCAACAGGTGGTGGGTGATGGCGAGCAACACGCCGAGCAGCAACACTAGCAGATGCAGGGAGGCATCCACGCGTTGCTGACCGAGTATCTGTAGCCACAAGTCTGTGGTGGCACCGGCTACGATGATGAGCAATCCGACGAGGCCGGTGGCCCGTGCCGGGTTTAGCCAGAAGGGGTACTTGAGAGTCGCTAGTGCTGGTAGTGCGAGTAGCGCCCCGAACAGGAACCAGGGGCCGGGTAGTCTCAGCACATGGGCCAGCAGCGCGAAAGTGGCGGTTAGGGTTAGGGTATGTACGAGTAGTACAGCCGTTTTGGTTGTCGTGAAAGGTGTTAGCAGGTTCATAGGTTTGGGTTAGGTCGGGTGCTTTGGAAACGGGGTGATTGTAGCATCTTGGCGGGGTTGGGGGCAACCTTGTGTGTTGGATTCGGTAGATGCGAGACAAATCAGCAAGTTTTGACTCAATCTCCTGTGTCTGGCAAGGGCTCTCCATTGATGCTACTTCGGGCTATCGTGGCTACATAGTTGCCTTAAGATTCTGTCCTATAAGCGCGACACTATTTACCCATCCTGCACCAAGAGACTGCCCATTTCTTTTGAGTACTTCAACTTTATACCAACGTCTTTGAATCTTTGGATCGCGCCATGTATCCAATATCTTAATTATTCCGCCCTTTGGGATATAGACCATTTCAGCGATGGTTTTGAAGGAGTCGGTGGGGCTATGTGATGGCATGAGAGGGGTTTTCTTAGAAACAACATACATAGCTCCAACATCTAGGTTATTGGGATCCAGACTCGGTAATGAGTTCACATTATTAGCATCATCATTCAGAGGGAATCTGATTTTTATTTCTCTGTATACTATCCTTCCTGTTCCTATTCTATGTGCTTCAGTTGCTTTTCCCGTAAGTAGTTTATTTATTGGAACCACCATACTGATTGTAATATCGTCTGCAATAGATGCAATGCCAGGCCATAAACCAAGCCGCGATAATTCTTTTTGTTTTTTATTCACTAAGGCAGTGAACTGCTGTGAGCCAATCAAGATTCTCTTGGGGATTCGCCATTGTCCTGCAGTCGATTTTTCATCGAAATAGTCAATTAAGTAATCAGTCTCTGGATTGTCTTTATTGCGATACGTACGATACACCGAGACCATGACAACCATATCATCAGGGAGATCAGTCAGTAATGAAAGATTTAATTCATCACCTGATACCTGATGTTTTATTTCAAATTCATCACAGACAATATTGGCAACAGACGGGCTACTCCATGTCCATACAATGGCCATTGTCAGCATGAATATCAATAGGTTTGTGGTGTGTGTAATGTTTCTCATTTTTTTGCCTTTTCTGTAAATAGTCTATTCATTAATTACGATTTAACCCCGCGTCTCCTCGGGTACGCAGTATGTTTTTCCAGTATTTTTCCCGTGATAAAATTTTCTTATCTGGAGTGTTGAGAGGCCTATGCTCAAGCAGTGCAAAGCGGAAAAATTTTCGACCATATTCTAAACCGTATCTGTTAATCAGAGTATGTATAGCAGCATTTCCACCGTCCCCTGTTTCTATATAACATCTCCACCGTGCCCAAATACCACCTAGTTCGGGATAAGCAACGCCAACGTATCCTTTATTTGTTTTTGTATCGGTTACTAAATAAACGCCTTTTACATTTTCAAGTGCAGTTTTCCAGTCTGATCTGTCATTCTCAATGAGAACCTCTAATTCCTCAAAAGATAGATCAATGTCTTCAAAGCCCGGGAAGGAACGACCTGAATAAGGTTCTGATAAAATTTCTTTAACTTCAAACTTATTGTAGTGATTTTCCATAAACGGTCTGGTAATACGGTCTTTATATGAATATTTAATTTTAAGTCGGCCAATAAATCTTGCACCGAGTTCCATTCGTTCAACCTCATAACGATCATTATGTCGTTTTAAAACTTTGAAGACCCCACCGAATAGCCATGTTTCAGCCTTACCCTCATGGTAAAAATCCATAAGTGAGAAAATGTATGGTAGATTAAAGTCGTTACGATTAGGACGATATTCTTGCCATTTCTTCCACTCAGATTCATCCCGCAACCATACATCTAAAGGTTGATACGCGTGATTGTCTTCTTTGGCTTCTTTAGCAAAATGTATCTTGAACTCGTCCGTATTCTCGATTGGCCAAATGTCTTTCAAATATATAGTCATTCTTCACAACCTCTAGATT
>JBPCXW010000189.1:0-2726 GCA_051008185.1 Gammaproteobacteria bacterium | reverse complement strand
CTACGGGCTTACGCCCTTGTGCCACCGGCTCCCCCTCAAGGGGGGAGCTATTCGTGCCGGTGTTACTACTCCCCGGTTAAGGGTGTTATTGCTCCCCCCTTGAGGGGGAGCCAAAGGAGGCGAAGCCTGCTTTGGTGGGGGGCACCCAACGGTGCAGAAAGGCGATCAGCCCAGTTTGGCTCGCACCAGACCGCTGACCTGACCCATATCAGCACGCCCCTGCAAGGCCGGTTTCAGTTGCCCCATGACCTTGCCCATGTCCTTGGCAGATTGGGCACCGGTATCGGCAATCGCGCCACTGATCAGTTCGGCGATCTCCGCCTCGCTCAGCGGTTGGGGCAGATAGGTTTGAATCAAATCCAGTTCAAACTGTTCCTGTTCAACCAGATCCTGCCGAGCAGCCTTTTCATATTGAGCGATAGAATCACGACGCTGTTTTACCATCTTGTCCAGAATGCTCAGCACCCGCGTGTCATCCATCTCCACGCGTTCATCCACTTCTATCTGTTTGATCGCAGCAGTAATCAGGCGCAAGGCGGACAGCTTCGCCTTGTCCTTGTTACGCATGGCGAGCTTTACATCATCATTGATTTGGTTTTTGAGGGCACTCATCGGGGGGACGGGTGTGTTTTATCAGCGCGATCGCTGGCGCAGTCTGCCCCGTATCACTTTTTTCTGATGGCGCTTCACCGCGGCGGCGGCCTTGCGCTTTCTTACCTGAGTAGGTTTTTCATAAAACTCTCGCCGGTGTACCTCGGCGAGGGTACCGGCTCTTTCGCAAGCGCGTTTGAAACGGCGCAGGGCGAAATCAAATGGTTCGTTTTCTCTCACTTTGACTGACGGCATAAAATAATCACTTCCTGAAAATAGGTTGACCTGTAATAAAGAGCGGGAGATTGTAGTCAGAATCCTGTTAAATGCAACCCGAATAACTAAATTTGAGGCAAAATCCGACCAATTATGCGGATTATAGGTATAGAAACTTCCTGCGATGAGACCGGAATCGCCGTTTATGCGCCCGGTGAGGGCATCCTCGCCCAGCAGTTACACAGCCAGATCAAGCTACATGCCGACTATGGCGGGGTAGTGCCGGAGCTGGCCTCGCGGGATCACATCAGCCGCATTACCGGCCTGATTGATCGCTGCCTGCAACAGGCGGGTCTGGAAAAATCGGCTATTGACGGTGTCGCCTATACGGCGGGCCCCGGGCTGGTCGGCGCCCTGCTGGTCGGCGTGAGCGTGGGCCGCAGTCTGGCCTATGCCTGGAACTGCCCGGCCATCGCTGTGAATCACATGGAGGCGCACCTGCTGGCCGTGATGCTGGAGGAGCAGGCACCCGAGCCGCCCTTTGTCGCGTTACTGGTGTCGGGCGGGCATACCCAACTGGTGCTGGTCAAGGCGGTGGGTGAGTATGAACTGCTGGGTGAGTCACAAGATGATGCCGCCGGTGAGGCCTTTGACAAAACCGCCAAGTTGTTGGGGCTGGGTTACCCCGGCGGCCCGCAACTGTCGGCGTTGGCACAGCAGGGGCGGTCGGATGTGCATCACTTCCCCCGCCCGATGACCGGCAAGCCGGGGCTGGATTTCAGTTTCAGTGGATTGAAGACCGCCGTCGCACTGGCCATCGCCGGGTTGGATGAAGATGAACAGGCCCGCGCCGATCTGGCCTGTGGTTTTGTGGATGCGGTGGTAGATACCCTGGCGATCAAATGCGAGCGAGCGCTGGAGGCAACCGGCGTGAATCAACTGGTGGCGGCAGGCGGTGTCAGTGCCAATGTACAACTACGCCAACGCCTGCAAGACATGACCCGCGCCCGCGGCGGCCAGGTATTCTACCCGCGCCCTGACTACTGCACCGACAACGGCGCGATGATCGCCTACGCAGGTTATGTGAAGTTGCAACGGCAAACGGGCGAGCCCCTGAGCTTCGGTGCCCGGCCGCGTTGGCCGATTACTGCTTGATGTTGCCGATCTTGTCTTCCTCTCCGGCCAGCAGATTGCTGATGTTTGATCGGTGACGCGATAGCACCGCCAGTGACATCAGCGCGGTGCTCACGATGTAGGCCGTATTGTCGGGCAATAAATAATAACTGTATAGCGGCATCAGCACCGCCGCGACCATCGCGGCCAGAGAAACGTAGCGAGTCACCAACGCGACCAGTAGCCAGGTCAAGATAAAGGCCACACCCAGTGACCAATCGGTGGCACTCAGGATACCGACCAGTGTAGCTACTCCCTTGCCGCCGCGAAAACCGAAATACAGTGGAAACAAATGTCCCAGAAACGCGGCCAGACCGGCGGCGGCGATAAACGCCGCGGGTGCTTGCAGATAATGTAACAGCAGGATGGCGGGCACCGCCTTCAACACATCACCGATCAGGGTCAGGGCCGCCGCCTTCCTGCCGTGCAAGCGCAACACATTGGTCGCCCCGGGATTGCCGGAACCAGCCGCACGCGGGTCACTCAAGCCGAGGCTCCGGCACACAACAACGGCACTGGCGACGGAGCCAAGCAGATAAGCCAGGATTACGATAGTGATGTAGAGCGACATACTGTCATTCTCAGGAAGACCGGATGATTTGTTGGCAGACTAAAAGACTTTATTCAAAGCGTCAAGGCAGTGGCTTGACATTGGTTCCCCCCACCGGAGCCACTGCGGGCTACGCCCTTGTGCCACCGACTCCCCCTCAAGGGGGGAGTTATTGTTACTGCTCCCCCCTTGAGGG
>JBPCXW010000188.1:0-14922 GCA_051008185.1 Gammaproteobacteria bacterium | reverse complement strand
AGCACGAATAGCTCCCCCCTTGAGGGGGAGCCAGAGGCACAAGGGCGCAAGCCCGCAGTGGCTCAGGTGGGGGGCCATAAACTCCCGAAGCCACCGAAACCAAGTCCCCCCACCAAAGCAGGCTTCGCCTGCTTTGACTCCCCCTCAAGGGGGGAGTTATTCGTGCCGACCTTGTAGTTCCTTCAAGGGGGAGTCGGTGGGGGACACTGTTAATGTGTCTCATGCACACTGACTCATTACACACTTCTGGCTTTTTCGTATCATTACCTGTAACTTGTCGCAGGCGACTGCGTGATGAGTCAGCCAGACAATCGCTGTAGTGATACAGAGGAAAGTCCGGGCTCCACAGGGCAGGGTGCCAGGTAACACCTGGGCGATGCGAATCGATGGAAAGTGCCACAGAAAATATACCGCCCACTCCGGTGGGTAAGGGTGAAATGGTGTGGTAAGAGCGCACCGCGATACTGGTAACAGTGTCGGCACGGTAAACCCCACCCGGAGCAAGGCCAAATAGGGGGACAACAATGCGGCCCGCATTGTCCCCGGGTAGGCTGCTAGAGGTGTGCGGCGACGCACATCCCAGATGGATGATTGTCTCAGACAGAACCCGGCTTATCGGCTGGCTCCCACGTGGCCGTTTCCTCCCCACCCGGCCATTTTTGCCCTGTTTCAGCCTGTTCAGGCATAACCTGCCATTTCAATTTAACTTCTTTCTGCAAGCTAATGATATAGCAAGATTTACTCCTCCCCCAACTCTCGAAAAATCGGCTAAGTGATTGTTAGAAAAGCAGATTTTTGTCATGAATCTGCAAGATTTGCTTGACACACTAGCCCCGGACTTCCTATAGTCTCCCGGGTGTGGGGAATTGTGGGTCAAAGTGGGTTTTCATTCATAGCAGGAGACAGGCAGATGTTAGACGGGCAAATGTTCCGTGGGTTAAACGAAGTCAGCTTGGACAGCAAAGGCAGGGTCGCGATCCCGAGTCGTTTTCGTGATCGCCTGACCAGCATTGCTGCGGGTTGTCTCGTCCAGACCATGAGCCCGCTGGATTGCTCGCTATGGATTTATCCGCTACCCGAGTGGGGGCTGATAGAGGCCAAGTTGGCCGCGCTGTCGGATTTTGACAGACAAAGCCGCCGGGCGAAACAGATGATGCGGGGTTACGCCACCGACTGCCAACTTGATTTGCAAGGCCGGATCCTGATCCCGGCCAGCCTGCGCGAGTATGCACAACTGGGCAAGCAGATCGTGATCCTTGGGCAGGGCAACAAATTTGAAATCTGGGATAAACAGGTGTGGAAAGAGCAACGCAATATATGGCTGGACTCGTTGGCAGATGAAACAAGCGAACCGTCAGAGACCTTGAAGTCTTTGTCGTTGTAGCCGGCGAGTCTGTTTCTGGTAAGCATGTGACTGAATACGGGCATAAGCCGGTACTTTTAGCAGAGGTGTTGGATGGTCTCAAGATACGACCGGACGGAAGTTATGTTGATTGCACCTTCGGGCGCGGCGGGCATAGCCGGGCGATCCTGCAACGGCTGGATGAAAACGGTCGCCTGTTGCTTATGGACAAGGACGAACAAGCCATCAACTTCGCCGGGCAACACTACGCACAGGACTCAAGAGTGCTACCGGTACATACCTCGTTTGAACATTTACGGGAGGTGCTTGAGCGGCATAAGCGGTTTGGTCAAGTCGCCGGCATATTGCTTGACCTCGGTGTTTCATCTCCTCAGCTTGATGATCCCGAGAGGGGTTTCAGTTTTCAAAAACAGGGGGGGTTGGATATGCGTATGAATACGGCTGACGGCATCACGGCAAAAGACTGGCTCAAACAAACCCCGGTGCGGGAGATGATGCGGGTGTTTCGAGAATACGGTGAAGAGAAATTTGCCCGCAGGATCGCCACGGCCATTGATGCACAGCGGCAAGAGTCAGACATTGAAACGACTACCCAACTGGCTGAGTTGATTCAGGCCGTGGTGCCGTCCCGCGAACGGGACAAGCACCCGGCGACCCGGGTTTTTCAGGCTATTCGCATCGCTGTCAATCGCGAGCTGGAGGAACTGGAAGCGGTCTTGCCGCAATGCGTGGATGCGTTGGGGGCGCAGGGCAGGTTGCTGGTAATCAGTTTTCATTCGCTGGAAGACCGCATCGTCAAACGTTTCTTTCGGCAACAGGAGATAGCGGATCCGTATCCGAAAGAGATACCTGTCAAGGCCGCACAAATCCGCCCCAGGCTTATTCGCATAGGTGATGCCATCAAGGCCGGTGCCGAAGAGTTGCAGGCAAACCCGCGGGCGCGCAGTGCCGTGTTGCGTATAGCAGAGAGGACGGCGGTATGAGACTTGTCCTGTTACCCGTTCTGTTTTTGCTGGTGATCGTCTCCGCCATCAAGGTAGTGACGGTGCAACACAATGCCCGGCGTAGTTTTATTGAATTACAGCAACTGCAAAGTGAGCGCGATGAGTTAGGTGAAGAGTGGGGCAAGTTGCAACTGGAACAAAGCACCTGGGCAAGCAATGATCGGATAGAGAGCATCGCCAGACAAGAACTTGACATGCACGAACCCAAAGGGGCATCACAGATTTTTCTTGCACCATGAAAAAACAGCATAAAGAACATTCCTTCAATGGCAGAAAGAACTTTCTGTTGGGATGTTTTGTCATTGCAACGGCGGTGTTGATTGGACGGGTTGTTGATTTACAGATACTCAGAAAAGATTTCTTGATTGACCACGGCGATGCGCGATCCGTGCGTGTCATATCAACCCCGGCCTATCGCGGGGTCATCACCGATAGCAACGGTGAGTCGCTGGCCGTGAGTACCCCGGTCGCTTCAATCTGGGCGACACCGCGGCAGGTACTGAACTCGGGAAAAAATCTTGATCGCCTGGGCGACCTGTTGAGTATGGACAGCGCCGCCCTGCTATCACTTCTGCGGCATCGCTTGAAGCGGGAGTTTGTTTATTTGAAACGGCATATTGAACCGGATGTGGCGGCACAGATAGTCATGCTAAAAATTCCCGGGGTGAATGTGCAGCGTGAATACAAACGCTATTACCCGACCGGGGAGGTAACCGCGCATTTGCTGGGCTTTACCAATGTTGATGATCAGGGGCAGGAAGGGTTGGAGTTGGCATACAACAACTGGTTGCACGGTAAAAACGGTTCCAGACGGGTATTGAAAGATCTGTTGGGCCACATCGTCAAGAATATAGAAAGCATAGAACAACCCGAGCCCGGGAAAACCCTGGCGTTGAGTATTGACCAGCGTTTGCAGTATCTGGCCTATCGCGAGCTTAAAACCGCCGTGACCAGACACGGTGCCAGGGCCGGTATGTTGTTGATGCTTGACCCCACAAACGGCGAGGTGTTGGCACTGGCGGTGCAGCCTTCTTTTAATCCGAATAACCGCAGTAACCTGCGTAGTGATCATTTTCGCAACCGTGTTGTCACCGACGTGTTTGAACCGGGTTCCACGATCAAGCCATTTACCATCGCTGCGGCCTTGCAGTCGGGGCTATTCACGCCGACCACCGAGGTAGCCACCGAACCGGGCCATATCCGTGTCGGCAAGCATACCATCAAGGATCTGCGTAACTACGGTCTGCTGGATGTTAAAGGGGTGATCAAAAAGTCCAGCAATGTCGGCACCAGCAAAATTGCACTGCAACTCGGCCCGGAAACATTATGGAAGATGCACAACGCATTGGGTTTCGGTAGCCGCACCGGTAGCGGTTATCCGGGAGAGGTAACGGGCCTGCTGAGCGACTATCACAACTGGTCTGAACTTGATTTGGCGACTATCTCCTTTGGTTATGGTTTGTCTATTACTGCCCTGCAACTTGCCCAAGCCTATAGCATTATCGCTGCGGACGGTCTGCTACATCCGCTTACCTTCGTCAAGGATGGCAATCAGTTCGGGGAAGTGAAGAGAGTTCTTTCAACAGAGGTCAGTCGGCAGGTCAAGAGTATGATGCAGGCGGTGATCAAGCAGGGTGGTTCAGGCACCCGTGCGGCGGTGTCCGGCTATCACATAGCGGGCAAGACCGGCACCGCACATAAACTTTCCGCGGCAGGGTATGAAGACGACAAGTATATGTCGCTGTTCGCGGGTCTGGCACCGGCGACCAGACCGGAGCTGGTTATGGTTGTGGTAATTGATGAACCACAGGCGGGCCAGTATTACGGCGGTCAGGTCGCGGCACCGGTTTTTGCCAATGTGATGAAAGGTGCCTTGCGTATCCTGAATATCGCGCCGGACAACATTGATGAACTTAAAAACCTGAAGCCGCTTGCCGGGCAAACTATGGCGCACAGTAATCCATGATGGCACTGTCTAAACAAGCATCAGGCGTTCCGTTGCCGCAACTGCTGGACGGTCTGGCCGTGACTGAGATGGACGCCGCGCCGGATGTGAGCGGTGTCAGCAGTGACAGCCGCGAGACCGGGCTCGGTGATTTGTTTTTGGCTTGCAAGGGTGTCAGCCGTGACGGCGCGGCGTTCATTCCCGAGGCAATCCGGGCAGGGGCGAGTGTGATCGCGATTGAGCAGGGGCTTGCGTTGCCCGCTGAAAAGGTTTCAATACCGGTTGTCGTCGTGCCGGAGTTGGCGCAAAAAGCGGGCATCATCGCCGGCCGTTTTTATCAACAACCTTCCCGTGCGCTGGCCTTGACGGGGGTGACCGGCACCAACGGCAAAACTTCAATCTGCTGGTGGTTGGCCCGGCTCCATACGCAACTCAGCGGGCAACCCTGTGGTTTGATAGGCACCCTCGGGGCGGGCAGTTTGCCGAATCCGGACGCGAGTATCAACACCACGCCCGGTGCCGTGCATCTGCAAAAGTTGATGGCCGGTTTTGTTAGCGACAATATCACCACCGCGTTTATGGAGGTCTCGTCACACGCGCTGGATCAGGGCAGGACCAACGGTCTGGAATTCAACGCCGGGGTATTCACCAATTTGTCGCATGATCATCTGGACTATCACGGCGACCTGCAATCCTATCGTGACAGCAAGGCCAGACTCTTTCAGTGTGACAGTCTTGAGTATGCGGTCATCAATGCGGATGACGCTACCGGCAGGGAGCTTGCCTCCGGCCTGAAGACCGGGCTGGAAGTCATTACCTACAGCATTGCCGGGGCCGGGCCGACGGCGGGATGCAGGCATATACAGGCGACGCTAGCGACCGCTACCGACGGCGGCGCTGATGTCACCGTGCATGGCGATTTCGGTGACGGCAGATTCGTGACGCATCTGCAAGGCGGCTTTAGTGTCTCCAACCTGTTGGCGGTCACCACGGTGTTGTTGCAATCAGGGTTCAGCCTTGAGCAGATCCTCGGCGCGCTTGCGGACCTGCCTGCGGTGCCGGGGCGTATGGAGCAGTTCAATCTGCCGCGCGGCTACCGGGTTGTTGTGGATTACGCGCACACACCCGCCGCCCTGGAGCAGGCCTTGCTCGCCTTGCGGCAGTCTTGCAACGGGAAATTGATCTGTGTCTTCGGTTGTGGCGGTGATCGGGATCGGGATAAACGCCCGATCATGGGCGAGGTGGCCGCGCGTCTGGCTGATCAGATCGTGCTTACGGATGATAACCCCCGTGATGAATCAGCGCAGCAGATCATTGACGATATCCTGTCAGGGATACAGTCGTCTGATCAGCTTGTGGTTGAACACGATCGTTGCAAGGCCATCAGCGATGCGATCAAGATGGCGAGAGATGATGATGTGATCCTGATCGCCGGCAAGGGGCATGAGACTTATCAGGAGATAGCGGGCAGGCGCTCCCCGTTCAGTGATCGGCAACAGGTGCGTAATTGCATTGAGGGGGTGACATGATCGCGATGCGTTTATCCCGCGCGGCGGAACTGGTGAATGGCACCTTGTCGGGGCGCGATGATGACTTCACGGGTTGCGGTATAGACAGCAGAACGATTCAGCAGGGGCAGTTGTTCGTGGCGATACACGGCGAGCGGTTTGACGGCCATGACTTTATCGCCTCGGCTGCGGCAAAAGGTGCCGCCGCCGCGCTGGTTGATCGGGACGATACCGACCCCGCCATACCGCTAATCCGGGTGGATAATACCCGCACACAACTGGCCGTTCTGGCAGGGCAATGGCGTGATAACTTTTCTATTCCGCTGATCGCCGTCACCGGTAGCAACGGCAAGACCACCGTGAAAGAGATGTTGCACAGTATCTTGTCGGTCAATAGCGAGGTGTTATCAACACAAGGCAATCTGAATAATGATCTGGGCGTGCCCTTGACACTGTTCCGCCTGTCCGAACGGCACCGCTATGCGGTGATTGAAATGGGCGCCAATCAGCCGCAGGAAATACAACGCCTGTGTGAGATCGCCAAGCCGACGGTAGCGGTCATCACCCTGTGTGCCCCGGCGCATCTGGACGGGTTTGGTAGCGTCGCCGGTGTCGCCGCCGCCAAGGCCGAGATTTATGCCGGACTGAATGCCGATGACACGGCGGTAATCAATGCGGATGATGATTTTTATCACTACTGGTGTGAGCAGGCGGGGCAGGCCAGACAAATCTCATTTGGCATTGACGGGCAGGCTGACATCAGCGCGCGCGATGTGGTGTTTGATCCGCAACAGGGCGTTTGCAACTTTACGCTTGTCGCCGGTGCCGAACAGATACCGATCAAGTTGCCGTTGCCGGGGCAACACAATGTAAGCAATGCCCTGGCCGCCGCCGCCTGTTGCCGGGCCATCAATATCCCCCCGCAACAGATCAAACAGGGTCTGGAGGCAATACAACCGGTCAGCGGACGTTTGCAAATACTGCCCGGCAAACAGCAAAGCCGCGTGTTTGACGATACCTATAACGCCAACCCGGTTTCATTACGCGCCGCGATGCAAGTCGTTAGTCGCTACCCCGGTGAAAAATATCTGGTGCTGGGCGATATGGCCGAGCTGGGGCAACAGGCGGCGGAGTTACACTTTGCGGCGGGACAGCAGGCCGGAGAAATGGGTTTCAGCAAACTGTTTGCAGTAGGTGTGCTCGCGGCCGAGGCGGTCAGAGGTTTTGGTGAAGGCGCGATCTTCTATCGGGAAAAAGCGGATCTGATTGATGATTTGTCATCCATGCTGGCACCTGATTTGAATGTGCTGGTAAAAGGTTCCAGAACGATGGCGATGGATACCGTGGTAGCGGCCTTGAGCGAGGTGCAATAAATGTTACTTTGGCTGACAGAATACCTGACGCAATTTCACAGCGGGTTTAATGTATTTCAGTACATTACCATGCGCACCATTATGGGGACCTTGACCTCCCTGTTCATCGCCCTGATCGCCGGGCCGGCATTGATACGTTCCCTGAACCGCTACCAGATCGGCCAGACAGTGCGCGACGATGGTCCCGAAAGTCATCTGGAAAAAGCCGGTACGCCGACCATGGGCGGCCTGCTTATCATCCTGTCTATCGCATGCAGTGTGTTGTGCTGGGCCGATTTGAGCAATCGTTATGTGCAGGTGGTGTTCGCGGTTATCCTCGGGTTTGCGTTGATCGGATTTATAGATGATTACAGAAAAGTGGTGCGGGCCAATCCGGTGGGTTTGCCTTCGCACTGGAAATATTTCTGGCAATCAACGGTGGCCTTTCTGGCGGCGTACTATCTCTTCAAGGGCGCGACAACGCCGGTTGAGACCCAGCTTATTCTGCCGTTTATCAAAGATGCCGCTTTTGACATGGGCTGGTTCTATGTGTTGTTTGCCTATTTTGTCATTGTCGGTTCCAGTAACGCGGTCAATCTGACCGACGGACTTGATGGTCTGGCCATACTGCCCACCGTATTTGTCGTCACAGCTCTGGCTATTTTCGCGTATGTGACCGGCCATGTTCGTTTTGCCGAATATCTGACTATCCCTTATGTCCCGGGCGTCGGCGAGGTGTGCATTATCTGTGGCGCCATTGCCGGTTCCGGTCTGGGCTTTCTCTGGTTCAACACCTATCCG
Organism: Gammaproteobacteria bacterium; assembly: GCA_051008185.1. GTDB lineage: Bacteria > Pseudomonadota > Gammaproteobacteria > Eutrophobiales > Eutrophobiaceae > CAXMWX01. The sequence continues at coordinate 6,949 of JBPCXW010000188.1, read as the reverse complement.
GCGCAGGTGTTCATGGGAGACATAGGTGCGCTTGCCCTGGGCGCGGCCCTGGGTGTGATCGCGGTGGTCGTCAGGCAAGAGATCATCTTGTTCATTATGGGCGGCGTGTTTGTGATTGAAACCGTGTCGGTGATTTTACAGGTGGCGTCTTTCAAGTTAACGGGCAAGCGGCTATTTCACATGGCACCGCTACATCACCATTACGAACTAAAAGGCTGGCCGGAACCCAGAGTGATTGTGCGCTTCTGGATCATCACGGTCATACTCGTGCTAATCGGTTTGTCCAGTTTGAAGATCAGATAGCGGCCATGGCAGTTACCTTGACAAGTGAAGCGACGATGCAAAGAGATGATGCAAAAATAGATTATCTGGTACTCGGTCTCGGCAAGACCGGGTTTTCCTGTGTGCGTTATCTGCATGGCAAGGGTAACAACATCGTCGTGGCCGACACCCGTGCCGAGCCGCCGTATTTGCAACAGTTGCGGCAACAATACCCGGATGTGCTTGTGCATAGCGGGGAGTTCTCTGCGGATTTATTGAGCCGGGCCGGGCAGATCTTGCTGAGCCCCGGCATCAGTCTGCCGCCTGTACTGTTTGACGAGGTTGATAATCTCACATCCGCAGTAACAGGCGATATTCAATTGTTTCTGCAACATTGCACGGCACCGGTGATCGCGGTGACGGGTTCCAACGGTAAAAGTACGACGGTGACCCTGTTACGGGAGATGCTCAGGCAGGCCGGTCACAGCGTGGCTTTGGGCGGCAATATCGGCGTACCAGCGCTTGATCTGCTGGCAGAACCGGTGCCGGATTTTTATCTGTTGGAGTTGTCCAGCTTTCAGTTGCAGACGGTCAAAACAATCAATGCCGCCGCCGCAGTGGTCTTGAACCTCTCCGAGGATCATCTTGACCGCCACGGTAATCCGGCGGACTACGCCGCCGCCAAGGCGAAGATCTATGACGGCTCAGGCGTGATGGTAATCAATCTGGATGATGCCGATTGCCGAGACATGCAACGCCCCGGACGCCGCACCATTAGCTATAGCCTGAACACCGCCGACAGCGACTTCTCGCTGATTAGCACGGCGGACGGTGATCATCTGGCCTGTCAGGGCGAGCCGGTGCTAGCCATAGGGGAGGTGCAACTTGCGGGCAGGCACAATATCGCCAATGTGTTGGCCTGTCTTGCCCTGGGCAAGGCGGTGGGGCTTGCGCCGCCGCCAATGCTTGAGGCGATCAAACAATTCACCGGGCTTGAACACCGTTGCCGCCATGTCGCCGTTATCAATGAGGTCAGCTGGGTGGATGATTCCAAGGCAACCAACCCGGCGGCCGCGGTCGCTGCCATTACAGGCATCGGTTCGGGGCGCAAAAACATTATTTTGCTCGCGGGCGGCGACGGTAAGGGCGCGGACTTCACGCCGTTGCTACAACCGATCAAACAGTGTGTAAAACATTGCATCCTGTTGGGCAAGGACGCACAACGCATCGCAAGCGTGATTGATGATGCGGCGGCCTGTTGTTTTGCAACCGATATAGAGGCGGCAGTGCAAACCGCCGCGCACATCGCTGTGGCGGGCGATGTTGTGCTGTTATCACCCGCCTGTTCCAGTCTGGATATGTTCGCCGATTTTGCGGAGCGGGGCGAGCGTTTCAGCCGCGCCGTCTTGTCCCTGACTACTACAGGGGAGCAGGCATGAGTAGCGCACAGGCAATCAGGCTGGCCTCGGGCCGGAAGTCCGGTGAGCCGGCGTTCCGCTACGATACGGGTTTACTGCTGGCGACTCTGTTCTTGTTATCCCTGGGCATCGTCATGGTGACATCCTCGTCAATCACAATGGCCGACCGCGTTTATGAAGATGCCTGGTACTTTTTATGGCGGCATGGGTTCGCCCTGTTGATCGGTTTGTTATGCGGTGCCCTCGTTGTCAGCCTGCCGTTACATCTCTGGCAGTCAATGAGTAGCGTGTTGTTGCTACTGGCATTTGTCCTGCTGACACTGGTGTTGATCCCCGGTATAGGCAAGGAGGTCAATGGCAGTATGCGCTGGATAGATCTCGGCCCGGTGAATTTGCAGGGCTCGGAACCGGTCAAGTTGTTCGTCATTACCTATACCGCCGCCTATCTGGTGCGTCACAATGATCAGGTAAAGAATACCTTTTCCGGTTTTATCAAGCCGGTGTTCGTGGTCACGATGCTCTCGGGCCTGTTGTTGCTGGAGCCGGATTACGGTTCAGCAGTAGTATTGTTCAGCACTGTGCTGGGTATGTTGTTCATGGCCGGCGCGCCACTGAGCCGGTTTATCGCCTGGGTGTTGATAGCGAGCGTCGCCCTCGCCGGGTTGGCGGTGTTGTCGCCTTACCGGATGCAACGTCTTACCGCATTTATGGACCCCTGGCAGGACCCGTTCAATTCCGGCTTCCAACTGATACAGGGACTGATCGCCTTTGGCCGGGGTGAGTGGTTCGGCGTCGGCCTCGGTAGCAGTGTGCAGAAACTTTTTTATCTTCCCGAGGCGCATACGGATTTTCTGTTTGCCGTGCTGGCGGAAGAGTTGGGACTGCTGGCTTGTCTGGCGGTGATCATCACCTTCTTCTTCATCGTCCGGCGCGCCTTTACTATTGCTTCTGCGGCGCGTGATCAGGGCAATACCTTTTCCGCTTATATGGCCTACGGGTCGGGTTTGATTCTGGGCATACAGGCGTATGTGAATATGGGTGTCAATACGGGTCTGTTGCCGACCAAGGGCCTGACCCTGCCGTTGCTCAGTTACGGCAACAACAGCATCATCATTAGCTGTGTGTTTATCGCCTTGTTGTTGCGTGTTGATTATGAGACGCGCCGTCAAGACAAACGGCGGATACCGGAAGCGGTGACTCAATATGCAGCATAAACCGATCATGATCATGGCAGGTGGTACCGGCGGTCATATCTATCCCGCCCTGGCGGTTGCCGAGTTTATCCGCTCCAGAGATATTCCGTTGTACTGGCTCGGTACCCGGCGCGGGCTGGAGGCGGTGCTGGTGCCGAGGCAGGGCATTGAGTTATTCACCCTGAGTGTTGATGGGATACGCGGCAAGGGTCTGCGGCAACTATTGTTATCACCTTTCAGGATCGTCGCATCGATTTGCCGGGCCATGCGCATCTTTTTACGCCTGAAACCGGCGGCGGTTTTGGGCATGGGCGGATTTGCCGCCGGTCCGGGCGGGATCGCCGCCTGCTTGTTACGCATACCGCTTTACATTCATGAGCAAAATCGTATCGCCGGGCTGACCAATAAATTACTGGCACCGTTGGCCCGGTTGGTCTTTCAGGGTTTCCCGAAAACCTTTCCTGCACGGGACGGGGTTATCACCAGTGGTAATCCGGTGCGTCGCGCCATCTGTGAGTTACCCGAACCGCAGAGCAGGATGGCGGGCCGGTCCGGCAGTATCAAGGTATTGATCCTGGGCGGCAGTCAGGGGGCACTGTGTTTGAACCGCTTGTTGCCACAGGCCCTGTCCGAGCTCGGCAAGACCGACGCCGTTGAAGTCTGGCATCAATGCGGCATCGCGCACCATGACAGCACCGCGCAGGTTTATGCCGGGCTTGACCTGAGCGGATACAAGCTGGAAGCCTTCATAGAAGACATGGCCGCCGCCTACGCCTGGGCTGATTTGGCCGTCTGTCGCGCCGGTGCCCTGACCATTGCGGAGCTCTGTGCCGCCGGTCTGGGGGCGGTACTGATCCCGTTTCCTCATGCCGTGGATGATCACCAGACGATGAACGCGCGCTACATGAGTGACGCGAACGCCGCCGTCCTGTGCCCGGAAGCGGAACTGGATGTGTCCGGCTTGCAGTCGTTGCTGTCAGGGTTGGTGCAGGATAGACAGACCCTGATCAACATGGCCGTCAACAGCAGACAGCTGGCGCAGCCCGACGCGGCGCGTGTAGTAGGTGAGTATTGCATCGGAGAGCGGTCATGAACGGGCAGAACGGACAGTATGATATGAAGCGCGTCAATCACATTCACTTTGTCGGAATTGGCGGGGCCGGTATGTGTGGTATAGCCGAGGTCTTGCATAACCTCGGCTATGTCATCTCGGGGACTGACCTGCAACCCTCGGCCGTCACCCGGCAACTGGCGGCACTGGGTATCAGGATCGGCCATGAACACAAGCAGGCCAATATCAACGGCAGTGATGTCGTCGTGTATTCAGGTGCGGTGTCTGACGATAACCCGGAGATGACCGCGGCCCGCGCCCGCAAAATACCCACCGTGCCGCGCGTGGAAATGTTGTCCGAGTTGATGCGTCTGAGACAGGGCATCGCGATTGCCGGCACCCACGGCAAGACTACTACTACCAGCCTGATCGCGAGCCTGCTGGCGGCGGCGGGGCTTGATCCCACTTATGTCATCGGCGGGCAACTTAACAGCACCGGCAGTAATGCCAAACTGGGTGCGGGACGCTTTCTGGTCGCGGAGGCCGATGAAAGCGATGGTTCCTTTATGCGGCTGTCGCCGGTTTATGCGGTGCTGACCAATATTGACGCGGATCATCTGGACGGTTATCAGCACAGCATGGACAAACTCAGGCACAGCTTTGCCGAGTTCCTGCAGCGTCTGCCTTTTTACGGTTTGGCGGTGGTCTGTCTGGATGATCCCGCCTGCCGCGAGATCATCGGTGACATTCACAAGCCGGTGGTGACTTACGGGGTGGATACCGATGCGGATTACCGGGCCGGGTCTATTCGCTACGCCGCCGACCATACCAGCTTTGAATTGACAGGCAACAAACTGGAGCAACCGGTGCAGATACATCTGAACATGCCGGGGCGGCACAATGTACTCAACGCGCTGGCCGGTATTGCATTGGCCTTGGAGCTGGATGTCGGGATCGATCACATTGTTTCAGCACTAAAACAGTTTCAGGGTATCGCACGGCGCGCCAGTCTGTTGGGTGAGATCGTATTGGCGGGGAATACCGTGCAGGTAGTGGATGACTATGCCCATCACCCGACCGAGATCAGCGCGATCCATCAGGCCATCAGTGACAGCCAGCCTGACAAACGCATTGTTGTCGTATTCCAGCCGCACAGATATTCCCGAACCCGTGATCTGTTTGAAGAGTTCTGTGCGGTGCTGTCGCCGATGCAGGTGTTGTTGATACTGGATATTTATCCCGCCGGTGAGCCGGCGATAAGCGGCATTGACAGCGCGGCCCTGTGCGATTCGATCAGGGTGAAAGGCAAGGTGGATCCGTTGCACATAACGGCAAAAGACGATCTGGTAGAAGTATTGGGCGAGGTCGTCAGTGACGGGGATGTTTTATTGATATTGGGTGCGGGTGACATCGGGTTGCTGGGGCAGAACCTGATCCGTGATTACGGCACAACCTTGCATTGAGAGCGGCTGTGCCGGAACTACATACAATACAGAGACAGGTGGCGGTGATGAGCAAACATAGCGGCGACAACGGCTTTGCCAACAGTTTGAGGCGGGATGAGCCTATGGCCGCGCGCACCTCGTGGCGTGCCGGCGGCAAAGCGGATCAGTTTTACCTGCCGGCCGACACGGACGAGTTGATAGCGTTGTTACACGCCTTGCCTGAGCAGGAGCAGCTTTACTGGATGGGTTTGGGCAGCAACCTGCTGGTGCGGGACGGCGGTGTGCGCGGCACGGTGATTTGCCTGACCGAGATGCCGCACCTCATTGAACAGCAGGCCGACGGCAGTATCTATCTGAGCGCGGCCACGCCCTGTGCCAAAGTCGCACGCACGACGGCTGCCCGGGGCTTGGGTGGTGCGGAGTTCATGGCCGGTATCCCCGGCACCGTAGGCGGGGCACTGGCGATGAACGCGGGTGCCTGGGGGACGGAGACCTGGCAGATCGTTGAGCGGGCGGAGATGATCAACCGGCAAGGTGTTGTCAGTGTCAGCCCGGCAACGGATTTCAAACCGGCTTACCGGCAAGTAGAGACCGCGACAGACGGCTGGTTCACCGGTGCTTATGTGCGGCTTGCCGAGACCGACAGTGGCGTGGCGCAACAGCGGATCAGTGACTTGTTGAAAGAGCGCGCGGCATCGCAACCCCTCGGAAAATTCAGTTGCGGTTCGGTATTCAGGAATCCTGACAATGATCATGCGGCCAGATTGATAGAGGCCTGTGGTTTGAAAGGCCATGCAATCGGCGGCGCCGTTGTGTCGGAAAAACACGCGAACTTTATTGTCAATACCGGGCAGGCCACGGCGGCGGATATTGAAAGCCTGATTGATCATATACGGTCGGTGGTGAATGACAAATTCAATATTGATTTGATCCCGGAAGTAAAAATTATTGGTGAGGCGGTGAGGCAATAGTTTTATGAGCATAACGAACACAAACCAGCCCGATTTTTCAGCCGCCCGATACGGCAAGGTCGCGGTGTTATGCGGCGGCACTTCCGCAGAAAGGGAGATCTCAATGGAGTCCGGCAAGGCCGTGCATGCGGCACTGACGCAACGGGGCATAGACACCCGGCTACTGGATACCGGCACTTACGCCGTGAGCCGACTGGTGGAAGAAGGTTTTGATCGGGCCTTTATCGCGCTGCACGGTCGCGGCGGGGAAGACGGCACCGTTCAGGGCGCGTTGGAGAGTCTTGCCATCCCCTATACCGGTAGCGGTGTGCTCGGTTCCGCTCTGGCAATGGACAAGGTGCGTAGCAAATGGATATGGGCATGGCATGGCCTGTCCACCCCGGCCTTTATGGAGGTGGAGCGGCAGGAAGATCTGTCTGCGGTGGCCGGCAAGCTGAAGTTTCCGTTGATGGTCAAGCCGGTCAATGAAGGTTCCAGTTACGGCGCCTCGCGGGTTGAAGATGCGGCGCGGCTGGAGCAGGCGTGGTTGCAGGCCAGAGAGTTGGACCCGAGAGTGATGTGTGAAGAATGGGTAAGCGGTGCCGAATATACCATCGGCATCGTGCAAGAG
>JBPCXW010000187.1:0-5854 GCA_051008185.1 Gammaproteobacteria bacterium | reverse complement strand
CCCCCCACCGGAGCCACTACGGGCTACGCCCTTGTGCCACCGGCTCCCCCTCAAGGGGGGAGATATGATTGCTCCCCCCTTGAGGGGGAGACAAAGGAGGGGAAGCCTGCTTTGGTGGGGGGCGGGGCGACCCCTTGCCATTTTTGTTTCAACACTGCCTGCACAGACACAACCATGCTGACTTATCCCCAAATTGATCCCGTTGCGATAGACCTGGGCGCAGTGAAAATTCACTGGTATGGCATCAGTTATCTGGTCGGGATTGTGGCCGCCTGGTGGTTGCTACGCTGGCGGGCCGCGCAGCCGCATAGTGGCTGGACTGCACAGCAGGTCTCGGATCTGATCTTTTATTGCACTATCGGCCTGTTGCTGGGGGGCAGGCTGGGCTCGGTGCTGTTTTATCACTTGCCTTATTATCTGGCGAACCCGCTGGATGTGTTCAAGATCTGGCAGGGCGGGATGTCGTTTCATGGGGGTTTGCTCGGTGTGCTGGTCGCGCTCTGGTATTTTTCCCGGCGTGAGCGCAAGGCGTTTTTGACGGTGGCTGATTATCTGGTGCCGGTGGGGCCGCTGGGCCTGTTCTGCGGCAGGATTGGCAATTTCATCAACGCGGAGTTGTGGGGGCGGCCTACCGATCTGCCCTGGGGGATGGTGTTTCCGAATGCCGGGCCGCTTGCCCGGCATCCCTCGCAACTGTATGAGGCGCTGCTGGAAGGGGTGGTGTTGTTCGTGTTGCTGTGGTGGTTCAGTGGCAGGCCCCGTCCGCACGGGGCGGTGTCCGGGTTGTTTTTGTTGGGTTACGGGGTTTTCAGGTTTCTGGTGGAGTTTGTGCGTGAGCCTGACAGTCATTTGAGTGTGTTGCTCGGTGGCTGGATGACACGGGGGCAGTTGCTTTCCGTGCCGATGATCCTGATTGGCTTGTTGTTGTGTGTTTGCACTTTTAGGGGGCGACGAAAAAATGTTTAAGCTGGCCGGCCAAACCCGTTATGCTTTGAGGCATAGCCAATCCTGTTAGGCGACGATCTGTATGGAGCAATATCTACAATTACTTGAGCATGTGCGTACCCGCGGCGCGGCAAAAGCTGATCGCACTGGTACCGGCACGATCAGCGTGTTCGGTCATCAGATGCGTTTTGATCTGAATGCGGGCTTTCCGGCGGTTACCACCAAGAAGTTGCATATCAAATCTGTCATTCACGAGTTGTTATGGTTTTTGCAGGGCGATTCCAATATCCGCTATTTGCAGGATAACGGTGTCAGCATCTGGGATGAATGGGCGGATGAAAACGGCGAGTTGGGGCCGGTGTATGGTGTGCAGTGGCGCGCCTGGCACAGTGCCGAGGGCGGGGTTATTGATCAGATCAGCGATGTGATTGAGCGGATCAAAACCAATCCTGATTCCAGACGTTTGATCGTCAGTGCCTGGAATGTGGGCGAGTTGGACAAGATGGCGCTGGCCCCCTGTCATGCCTTTTTTCAGTTTTATGTTGTTGATGGCAAGTTATCCTGCCAGTTGTATCAGCGCAGTGCCGATGTGTTTCTGGGGGTGCCGTTCAATATCGCCTCGTATGCGTTGCTGACGATGATGGTGGCGCAGGTGACGGGGCTGGAGCTGGGTGAGTTTGTGCATACTCTGGGCGATGTGCATCTGTATTCCAACCACTTGCAACAGGCGGATGAGCAACTTGCGCGTAGTCCTTATGCCTTGCCTGTTATGCGTATCAATCCCAAGGTGAAAGATATTTTTGCCTTTCAATACGATGATTTTACTCTGGAGAACTATCGTTCGCATCCCCCCATTGCCGCCCCGATAGCCGTGTAAGGCGATGTTCCTGTCCATCATTGTTGCCATGGATGAGCAGAATGTGATCGGCACCGACGGCGGCCTGCCGTGGCAGTTGTCGGCTGATCTGCAAAACTTCAAGAAGATCACGATGGGCAAACCCGTGATCATGGGCAGGAAGACCCATGAATCCATCGGCAGATCCTTGCCGGGGCGGGATAATGTCGTTATCACCCGGCAACAGGATTACAGCAGCCCGGGTTGCATTGTCTGTCATTCAATAGAGCAGGTTATGACACGTTATGCCGGGCATCAGGAATTGATGATCATGGGCGGCGCCGAGTTATACCGACAGACCATTGATGATGCCCGGCGTTTGTATCTGACCCGTGTGCACGCCAGTGTCGCCGGCGATACCCGGTTTCCTGATTACGACCCGTCTGAATGGAATGAGATACACAGGCAGGAGTTTCCCCGTGATGAGCGTAACGAATATGCCTTCAGTTATTTGATTCTGGAAAAGGATCCGCTTGTCGGGAAGGCACGCTGAACTGTTGTTCATCTTCCAGTCGCAGGGCGATCAGTGTGCCGCCCCAGAGGCAACCGCCGTCCAGCGGATAGACATTCAGGGCGGCATAGTCTTGTGTCGGTATCAGGCGCAGGGTTGACCAGTGTCCGAAAATGATTTTGTCGTTCAGGCTTTTTCTATCCGGGTGTATGAACCAGGGTATCAGGCCGGGGCGGGCCTTGTCGGGGGAGTTTTTTTCCCGCATATCAATGCGGCCGTCCCGTTTGCAATAGCGTAGCCGGGTAAGACAGTTGGTGATAAACCGTATCCGATCCCGGCCCTGTAAGTGCTCATCCCAGTTGTCCGGTTCATTGCCATACATGCTTTGGAAGAATGTGGTGTCGTCGTTGGCAAGCATCGCCGTTACTTCTTGTGCGAGTTCCGTTGTCAGCGATCGATCCCACTGCGGATGCAGGCCAGCGTGTACCATCGTGAAACCCAGTGCCGGGTCTTCCACCAGCAACGGTTGTGCGCTTAGCCATGCCATTAAGGCATCCCTGTCCGGAGCGGCCAGTATCTCATCCAGTGTATCCTTGCGGTGTTTGCTACCGTGCCCGGCCGCGATAGCGAGCAGATGCAGATCGTGGTTGCCCAGCACCGTGACCGCAGTTGTCCCCAGTGATTGCACAAAACGCAGACAAGCCAGTGAGTCGGGGCCGCGATTGACTATATCACCGGTGAACCAGAGCCTGTCGGTGTGGCTGTCAAAGTTGATCAGCTCAAGCAGATCCTGTAATTCGGCATAACAGCCTTGCAGATCGCCGATGGCGTAAGTGGCCATGCCGCCGTTACCTAATGCAAGGTGTTGGGTGTGGCGAGACTGAATGGCGGAATGGGGGAATCAAATTCAAAACCATCGTCAGCGACAAAATCATAACGGCCCTCCATAAAACCTACCGGGGTTTCTATAACCGCACCACTGGTGTATTGATAGGTTTGGCCCGGATTGATACAGGGTTGTTCACCGACCACGCCATCACCATGCACTTCCTGCCGGTTGTTATTGGCATCGGTGATGATCCAGTGCCGTCGCACCAGCGTTCCGGCAACGGAGCCGTTATTGGTGATAGATATGGTATAGATAAAAACAAACCGCTTGTCCTCGGGGATGGAGTGTTCCTCCATAAATGCAGTTTCAACTTCTACGGTAAAGTTATAACGTTCGTTTTGTTTCATAACAACTATGCTTCGGTTATTTCGTAGATAGCATTATACAACAGGAACACCTGAAAGGGTAGGTGTTTGCTTGTCCCGTGCTAATCAATCCGGCAGTTTTCTATCCAGATAGCGGTAGGATATGGCCTCCGCCACATGTTTGTCCTGAATGTGTTCGCTTTGTGCCATGTCGGCAATGGTGCGCGCGACCTTCAACACCCGGTAGATGCCTCTGGCGGACAGGCACAGGCGTTCAACGGCCTGTGTCAGCAGTTTTTGTCCGTCGGCGCCGGGTTGGCACGATGATTCAAGTTGCGCGTTGCTGAGTCTTGCATTGACACAGCCCTGGCGTTGCCGTTGATAGTCGTGAGCCATCTGTACTCTATGTCTGACGGCACTACTGTTTTCATTGCCCTGCTGTCCGAATTTTCGCATCAACTCGGCGGAGATGTTGGCTACCTCTATGTGTAAATCAATTCGATCCAGTAACGGCCCGGAGATGCGTGACCAGTAACGGCGGATCTGTTCGGGGTTGCAAATACAGCGATCAGAATGATCGCCCAGATAACCGCAGGGGCAGGGGTTCATCGCGGCAATGAGTTGGAAGGCGGCGGGGAAACATACCTGGGCGGCAACGCGGGAGATGCTGATTTCCTGTGACTCAAGCGGTTCGCGTAATACTTCAAGCACATGCCGTTTGAATTCCGGCAACTCATCAAGGAATAACACGCCATGGTGGGCCAGCGACACCTCGCCGGGGCGCGGATGGCTGCTGCCACCAGTGATGGCGGCGGCCGAGGCGGTATGGTGCGGTGTGCGCATCGGCCTGATCTTCCAGTTGTCCGGCTGGAAACCCTTCTGGCTGATGGAATGTATGGCGGCTGTTTCCAGTGCCTCACTCTCGGTAAGCGGTGGCAGGATACCGGGTAGCCGCTCCGCCAGCATGGTCTTGCCGCTACCGGGCGGGCCGATCATCAACAGGTTGTGGCCGCCGCTGGCACAGATCTCCAGTGCGCGCTTGGCATTGATCTGCCCGTGAATGTCAGCGAGATCAGTACTTGCCGTTTTGTTTGGCTGTTTTGATGTCGCCTTGTATCCGGCGATTTGTCCCGGCAGCTTCAGTTCCTGACAGACTTCAAGCAGGTGCGTGGCCGGCAATACCTGCAAGGTCTGCACCATCGCCGCCTCGGTTGCGTTGGCTTGCGGCAGGATCAGTTTTTTACCAACCCCTTGCACAGCGGCGGCGATGGGCAACACACCGGTGACCGGGCGCAACTGACCGGTCAGTGCCAGCTCGCCGATGAATTCATATTCATCCAGACAGTTGGTAGGGAGTTGTTTTGACGCCACCAGAATACCGATGGCGATGGCCAGATCATAACGCCCGCTTTGTTTGGGCAGATCAGCCGGGGCAAGATTGATCGTGATGCGTTTCAGCGGAAACTCAAACTTGTTATTCAGGATGGCACTACGCACCCTTTCCTTACTTTCTTTGACTGCGGTCTCCGGCAAACCGACAATAGATAATGCCGGCAGGCCACGGGAGAGATGAACTTCCACGGTCACTTCAGGGGCATGTATGCCGACCAGAGCGCGGGAATTGATAATAGCAATATCCATTGTGAAACCCTCCTTGGGGTATCCATATATTTATGTAAATCTGCACCGCCTCATAATCAAGGCTTGTTCAGAGTATAGTCTATTTTGACTCTATTTGCAGTTGTTGTCCTGGACTCAATACTTATGAGACAAACTCAGCAATGTCCCCCCACCGGAGCCACTGCGGGCTACGCCCTTGTGCCACCGGCTCCCCCTCAAGGGGGGAGCAATCATAGCTCCCCCCTTGAGGGGGAGCCAAAGGAGGCGAAGCCTGCTTTGGTGGGGGGCCATAGCCATTTTTGTCTCAAATGTTAATAATCCGCCACACAACCAGCACCGTTGCCGTCACTAACGGAGGTGCCCGACTATGCGCTGCCCATTTTGTTCCTGTGCCGAAACCAGAGTGGTTGATTCCCGAGCCGCGGATGAGGGCGATCAAACTCGCCGCCGCCGGCGTGAATGCACCGAATGCAAGGAACGCTTCACTACTTACGAAGCCGCCGAGTTGAACCCACCCCGCATCATCAAATCCGATGGCCGACGGGAAGACTTTGATGAAGAGAAACTGCTCACAGGTCTCCGGCGCGCCCTCGGCAAGCGACCGGTTGGCGAAGAGAAGGTGCGGGCGGCTGTCGCCCATGTCATGCACAGATTGCGCGCCCTGGGTGATCGGGAAGTCAAATCCGGAAAAATAGGAGAACTGGTGATGCGCGAACTGCGCGATCTGGATCATGTGGCCTATGTACGTT
>JBPCXW010000186.1:0-7383 GCA_051008185.1 Gammaproteobacteria bacterium | reverse complement strand
GCCAAAGGAGGCGAAGCCTGCTTTGGTGGGGGGCGAGGCGGCCCCTTGCCATTTTTGTCTCATACGTTAATGATCCGCCACAATCACGGGCATCGCCAGCCCAGCAGGCCATAGCGCACGCGCTGTCCGGTATGCTGCGGTTGATGCGCTGATAATGTGACATTGATCACAAGTGCGGGATATTGCCGCTGTCATCCGTCGGGAAATGTGTGATAATCAAACCTCGATTAACAACAATCAAGTGGTGAGAGATTATGGATGAGAAAAAGAAACAAGCACTGGATATCGCCCTTGGTCAAATTGAGAAGCAGTTTGGCAAGGGATCAGTCATGCGTATGGGGGATGGCAGCGTCAATCATGACGTAACCGCCGTGTCCTCCGGTTCGCTGGGATTGGATATCGCATTAGGTATAGGTGGGCTACCACGGGGACGCGTCGTGGAGATTTACGGCCCGGAGTCATCAGGCAAGACGACACTGGCCCTGCATGTGGCGGCGGAGATTCAAAAGGCCGGCGGTACCGCGGCCTTTGTTGATGCCGAACACGCACTGGACCCGCAGTATGCGGAGAAACTGGGTGTGCACATCGCCGATCTGCTGGTATCACAACCCGACACCGGCGAGCAGGCACTGGAGATCACCGACATGCTGGTGCGTTCCAGCGCGGTGGACCTGATTATCATCGACTCCGTCGCCGCCCTGACACCAAAGGCCGAGATAGAAGGCGATATGGGCGACAGCCACATGGGCTTGCAGGCCCGGCTGATGTCACAGGCCCTGCGCAAGCTGACCGCCAATATCAAACGTTCCAATACCCTGGTGGTTTTCATCAACCAGATCCGTATGAAGATCGGCGTCATGTTCGGCAACCCCGAGACGACCACCGGTGGTAACGCGCTGAAGTTTTATGCCTCGGTAAGAATGGACATCCGGCGTATCGGTGCGATCAAAAAAGGTGACGAAGTAGTAGGCAACGAGACCCGCGTGAAGATCGTCAAGAACAAAGTGGCACCGCCGTTCAAGGAAGTGATATTTGATATCCTTTACGGTCAAGGTATTTCCCGGGAAGGTGAGATCATCAACATGGGCGTGCAACACGACATCATCAAAAAGACCGGCGCCTGGTATAGCTACAACGGTGATCGCATCGGTCAGGGCAAGGATAATGTGCGTAATTTCCTGCTGGAAAAACCGGAGATCGCCGCCGAGATTGAGGCGCAGGTGCGGGCTGCAGTATTGCCAACAGCACCCCCGCCGGACGCCGCCGAGGATGAAACCGAGGAGGCGGAAGCCTGACAGACACCGCCACAAGCAAAGCCGACATCAGGAACAACGCCCTCGGTATGTTATCGCGCCGGGAGCACTCCGTCAGGGAACTGCACAACAAGCTGAAGCTACGGGGATACCCGGAGGCTGACATTGCCGAGGTGCTGTCCGCCCTGCAAGCACAGGGTTTGCAAAGTGATTCCCGTTATACCGAGATGTATGTGCATAACCGGGTCGGCAAGGGCTACGGGCCGTTGCGTATCATGCAGGAACTGACGCAACGCGGTATCGGGGAAGCGTTGGCGCAGGAATATCTGCAACACGATTCTCTGGACTGGCGACAACTGATCAAGGCCGTACGTTGCAAGAAGTTCGGCAACAGTGAGGTCAAAGAGTATAAGGAACAAAGCAGGCAATCACGTTTTCTGCAACACCGGGGTTTTACCGGCGAGCAGATCCGGGATTGTTTCCGAGACGCAAAATCATGATGAGCAGTAACGACATTCGTCGAAAATTCCTGGAGTACTTTGAACAGCGCGGGCATCAGGTCTTGCCCGGCTCCGCACTGGTGCCGTCCAATGATCCGACCTTGCTATTCACCAATGCCGGTATGGTGCAATTCAAGGAGGTGTTTCTGGGGCTGGAGCAACGGCCTTACCGGCGAGCCGTCACCTCACAACGCTGCGTGCGCGCCGGTGGCAAACATAACGATCTGGAAAACGTCGGCTATACCGCAAGACACCATACCTTTTTTGAGATGCTGGGCAATTTCAGCTTCGGCGATTACTTCAAACAAGAGGCCATCCGCTTCGCCTGGGATTTTTTGACTGTTGAACTCGGTGTGCCGGAGGAAAAACTCTGGGTGACAGTGTATAAGGATGATGACGAGGCGGCGCAGATCTGGCTAAACGAGATCGGTGTCAGCAAGAAACGTTTCAGCCGTTGCGACGAGCGAGATAATTTCTGGGCCATGGGCGAGACCGGCCCGTGCGGTCCCTGCAGCGAGATATTTTATGATCATGGCAAGGATATGCCCGGCGGGCCGCCCGGTTCGGCGGAGCAGGAGGGTGATCGCTATGTGGAGTTATGGAATCTGGTGTTCATGCAATACGAGCGTGATGCCGAGGGCAACATGCAAGCCTTGCCGCAGCCGTCGGTTGATACCGGCATGGGGCTGGAAAGGATCGCCGCAGTAATGCAAGGCGTACATGACAATTACGACATTGATATCTTTCAGGTGTTGATCAAGGCGGTGCGGGAACTGGCCGACAGTGTCGGCAACCGTGCCAAGCCCGATCCGGTTTCAAGCCGGGTGCTGGCGGATCACATTCGTTCCTGTGTGTTCCTGATAGTTGACGGGGTTATCCCGGCCAACGAGGGCCGGGGCTATGTGCTGAGGCGGATCATCCGCCGCGCCGTGCGGCATGGTAACAAGCTGGGCTTTACCGAGCCGTTCTTTCACAAACTGGTGCAACCCCTGTGCGGGATCATGGGTGAGGCCTACCCTGAGTTGATCACCGATGTGGATTTTGTCAGCCGCACCCTGCGGACTGAAGAGGAACGCTTCGCCGAAACCCTGGAGCAGGGCCTGAAACATTTGCAGGCCGCGATTGACGGGCTGGACGGCAAGGTGATCCCCGGTGCCGTGGTATTCAAACTGTATGACACTTACGGTTTCCCGCTGGACCTGACGGCCGACATCGCGCGCGAGCGCGGGCTCAGCCTGGACCTGTCCGGCTATAACGAGGCCATGGCCGGGCAACGGCGCAACTCGCAACTGTCCGGCAACTTCAGTATGGACTTGTCCGCCGTACCTGAGGCGCAGCAGTATCATTCCGAATTCAACGGCTATCAGCAACAGCAGGCATCGGCACAAGTACTGGCGATCTTCAGCGACGGCAAACCCGTCTCCGTGCTGAACGAGGATGAGACCGGGGCGATCATTCTGGATGTCACGCCGTTTTATGCCGAGTCCGGCGGGCAAATAGGTGATCAGGGGCAGATCCTGACTGATGGCAACTGTTTTGCCGTGCAAGACACCGTCCGGCAGGGCGAGGCCTGGTTGCATACGGGCCTGATGCAAAGCGGCCGCTTGCAGGTGGGCGACAATGTTACCGCAGAGATAGATAACAGCCGCCGTCTGGACATTGTGCGTAACCATTCGGCGACTCATCTGTTGCACGCCGCCTTGCGCGAGGTATTGGGTCCCGATGTCACCCAGAAAGGTTCTCTGGTCGCGGCGGACAGATTGCGTTTTGATTTCTCCCACCCGCAACCGCTTGGTACTGAGCAGATACGCCGCATTGAGCGTCTGGTCAATGACAATATCCTCGGCAATGCCGAGACCGACATCACCCTGATGCCATTGGAAGAGGCACTGCAATCCGGTGCGATGTCGTTGTTCGGTGAAAAATATGATGCCGAGGTGAGAGTGTTATCCATCGCCGGTAGTTTTTCCGTTGAATTGTGCGGCGGCACCCATGTACAGCGGGCCGGCGACATCGGTCTGTTCAGGATCATCCACGAGACCGGCATCGCCGCCGGCGTAAGACGGATAGAGGCCGTGACCGGCCTCGGTGCGCTGGCCTGGGTTGAGCAAGGCGAGGCGCAGCTTGAACATATCGCCGCACTGCTGAAATCAGAGCGGGGCCGGGTTGAGGAGAAATTGCAGCAGACGCTTGAGCGGGCGCGGCAGGCGGAGAAAGAGTTGCAACTGTTACAGACAAAACTGGCGTCCAGTCGCGGCGGCGAGTTGATAGAGCAGGCCAGAGAGGTGAACGGCATCAAGGTGCTGGCCACCGCACTGGAAGGCGCCGATCCCAGAGCCCTGCGCGAGACTTTGGATCAACTGAAAAACCGACTGGGCGAATCAGTGATCGTGCTGGCCACAGTCAGGGACGACAAGGTCAGTCTGGTGGCCGGTGTCAGCAAGGGCAGCACGGACAAATACAAGGCCGGTGAGCTGGTCAATTTTGTCGCCCAACAGGTGGGCGGCAAGGGCGGCGGCCGCCCGGATATGGCGCAGGCCGGGGGCGATAATCCGGCGGCACTGGCCGAGGCCCTGAACAGCGTAGTAGGTTGGGTCAGCGACAGGGCCGGATGATCCAATGCCACTGATCGTGCAAAAATACGGCGGCACCTCCGTCAGCTCGGTTACCCGGATACAGGCGGTGGCGGAGCGGGTGCTGGCCACCCGGCAACAGGGCTATCAGGTGGTGGTAGTAGTCTCCGCAATGGGAGGGGAGACAGACCGCCTGCTGGGCATGGCCAGAGACATCAGCACCGCGCCGAGCAGCCGCGAACTGGATGTGCTGCTGTCCACCGGCGAACAGGTTACCATCGCGCTGCTGAGTATGGCCCTGCAAGAGCGCGGGCAACAGGCGGTGTCCTTCACCGGCGGGCAGGTGCGGATACTGACCGACACCGCGCACAGCAAGGCGCGCATCATGGATATTGATGCCGAGCGGGTGCATCAGGCCCTGGCCGATGACAAGGTAGTGGTGATCGCCGGTTTCCAGGGGGTAGATGAGGCCGGTAATATCACCACCCTGGGGCGCGGCGGCTCGGATACCACCGCAGTAGCAATGGCGGCGGCACTAAAGGCCGGCGAATGCCAGATTTACACCGATGTAGCCGGGGTTTACACAGCCGATCCCCGCCTTGAACCGGCGGCACTGAGGATGGACAGGATTTCCTACGAGGAAATGCTGGAGCTAGCCAGCCTGGGCTCCAAAGTGTTACAAATCAGGGCAGTAGAATTTGCCAGTAATTATCATGTTCCGTTACGGGTATTGTCCTCTTTTGAGGAGGGCCCGGGAACCCTAATCACCGAGGAGGATGAGATGGAAGCAGCACAGATTGCCGGTATCGCGCATAACCGTGACGAGGCCAAATTGACCGTCCGGGGCGTGCCCGATACGCCCGGCATCGCCGCCAAGATACTGGGGCCGATAGCCGATGCCAATATAGAGGTGGATATGATTATCCAGAATATCGGCAGCGATAATACGGCCGATTTCACCTTTACGGTGCACCGCAACGAATACGCCAAGGCATTGAAAGTATTGAAAAAATCAGCCGCCGAGCTGAATGCAGCCGAGGTTTTGGCGGATGATGCTATCGTCAAGATCTCGGTGGTAGGGGTCGGGATGCGCTCCCACGCGGGTATAGCCAGCACCATGTTCAGGGCACTGGCCGGGGAGGGCATCAATATCCAGATGATTTCCACCTCCGAGATAAAGATTTCTGTAGTTGTTGCCGAAAAGTATTTAGAATCCGGCGTGAGAGCGTTACACTCCGCATTCGGGTTGGAAGATCCGAAGCGAACAGATAAGGCGGCGTCTGGTAATAAGAAGTAACAGGGGTCGTCGTATCATCATTTATTGTTGTCTAGGGAAAACAGGAGCACAAATAAGATGTTAATTTTAACACGCAGGATTGGCGAGTCTCTGATGATAGGGGACGATGTCAACGTAACTGTACTCGGGATCCGGGGAAATCAGGTCAGAATAGGCGTTAATGCCCCCAAGGAAATCGCCGTGCATCGTGAAGAAATCTATGAGCGTATTCAGTTGGAAAAGGCGCGTCAGGCGAAAGCCGATTTGGCGCAGGAGTACGCTGATGATGACGACGAAGAGGATGCCGCCGATACCCAACACAATCAGTAGCTTCGGTTGTTGATTGTCGGCACAACGGCAACCCTTGTTGGCGGTGTATCGGGTGTATTGTTAGAAACCGTTCTGTTACCGGTTACACACAGAAGTGACGCGAGGTGTGTGCAACGCATCGCGCGGGATACTGAGTTCTGGAGAGGTGGCCGAGTGGCTGAAGGCGCTCCCCTGCTAAGGGAGTATACGGTTTATCCCGTATCGAGGGTTCGAATCCCTCTCTCTCCGCCAATAGAGTATGGACAGAGTCTGTATGGATAAGATACTTGTATTTATTGCCGCACTCATACCCTTCTGTTACTTGCTGTTTTTGACGCTAACAGGGGGGCTGGGCGCTGATCCGGTTGAGACCATCACCCACCTTACCGGTGAGTGGACCTTGAATATGTTGATGCTGACACTGGCGGTCACGCCGTTACGCAAGCTGACCAAGTGGAATCGCCTGATACGTTACCGGAGGATGTTGGGCCTGTATGTATTTTTTTACGGCTGCCTGCATTTCCTGACATATCTGGTGTTTGATCAATTCTTTGATGTCACCGCCATTACCGCCGATGTGATAAAGCGCCCCTACATTACCGTCGGTTTTGCCGCTTTTGTTTTGTTGATCCCTCTGGCCGCAACCTCCAACAACAAGATGGTACAGACCCTGGGCAAGCACTGGAAATCATTACATCATCTGGTTTACCTGATCGGCGTTCTGGGCGTGCTACATTTTCTCTGGCTGGTCAAGCTGGATAAAACCGAGCCGCTGTTTTATATCGCGATCTTTTCAATACTGATGCTCATGCGCTTACGTTTTGCCCGCATTGCAAAACTCGTCACGGCCGGGGGCGATGCGGGCAAATGAGTATGGCGGATCATTAACGTATGAGACAAAAATGGCAATGGCCCCCCACCAAAGCAGGCTTCGCCTCCTTTGGCTCCCCCTCAAGGGGGGAGCAATAACACCGACACGAATAGCTCCCCTTGAGAGAGCAATAACACCGGCACGAATAGCTCCCCCCTTGAGGGGGAGCCGGTGGCACAAGGGCGTAGCCCGTAGTGGCTCCGGTGGGGGGACATTGCTGATTGGTCTCATAAGTACTGATCCGCCACAATGAGTTGCATAAAGCACGAGACTAATTATACTCTTTCCTTCCAGCAAGCCATCACTATGCGCCCGTAGCTCAGTTGGATAGAGTACCTGGCTACGAACCAGGGGGTCGGAGGTTCGAATCCTTCCGGGCGCGCCATTTAAATACAGAGGGCCCCTAAAAGGGGCCCTCTGTATTTAAATCGATGTGTTCGGAGGACTTGGTTCGAAGCTCTGTTCGACCAAATCGCTGGGAGCGATTTGGGACCGCGAGTACAGCGAGCGACCCGAACGAAGAGAGGGCAGGATCGCCGCATGCGACTCCGAAGACATGATTAAGGGCCCCTAAACGGGGCTCTTTTTCGTTCTGGTATAT
>JBPCXW010000185.1:0-12326 GCA_051008185.1 Gammaproteobacteria bacterium | reverse complement strand
CGCCTCTGGCTCCCCCTCAAGGGGGGAGCTATCCGGGGCGGTGTGAAGAGGCAAAGAAGGCGTTAGCCTTCTTTGACATTATTGACAGATCCGGCCGATTGGCGTTATAATCCCCATTCCTTAGCCAACTCCCGCACCTGGGTCGAGCGGGTTTCAGATTTATAATAATGCTAGAACACTATCTACCAATCTTGTTATTCCTCATTGTCGGGCTGGGGCTGGGTGTTATGTTACTGGCCGTCGGTTATGTATTGGGGCCGCAACGCCCGGACAGTGCCAAGCGATCCCCTTACGAATGCGGCTTTGATGCCTTTGAAGATGCCCGCGTGCGTTTTGATGTGCGTTACTACCTGATCGCCATCCTGTTCATCATCTTTGATTTGGAAATCGCCTTCTTCTTCCCCTGGGCAGTCGCACTACGCGACATCGGCATGGCCGGGTTCTGGGCAATGATGTTGTTCCTGGCGGTACTGGTCGCCGGTTTTATCTATGAGTGGCGCAAGAGCGCGCTGGAGTGGGAGTGACCATGATAGAAACAGCAACACAAATACAAGAATCGGAAACCCAGGAAATCATACACGAACCGGGCATCGTCACCACGACAGTAGATAACCTCGTGAACTGGGCCCGCACCGGCTCCATGTGGCCGATGACCTTTGGCCTGGCCTGTTGCGCGATAGAGATGATGCACGCCGGTGCCGCCCGCTATGATCTGGATCGCTTCGGCGTGATCTTCAGACCCAGCCCCAGACAATCCGATGTGATGATCGTGGCCGGGACACTGGTCAATAAAATGGCCCCGGCCCTGCGCAAGGTCTATGATCAAATGCCCGAACCGCGCTGGGTCATCTCCATGGGCTCCTGCGCCAACGGCGGCGGCTACTACCACTATTCCTATTCCGTTGTGCGCGGCTGTGATCGCATCGTGCCGGTGGATATTTATGTCCCCGGTTGCCCGCCGACAGCCGAGGCCCTGTTGTTCGGCGTGATGCAGCTACAGAAAAAAATCAAGAGAACCAACCGCAATACCATCACCATCTCACAACAGGGCAAGTAATCCATCATGACAAAGCTATCAGAGGCATTGCTTGCCGATTTGCGTAGTTGTCTAGGCGACAACATCCGCAAACAAACAACAGACCGGGGTGAAGTCACCATAGAAGTCGCCCCCGAAAACATCCGCGCCGTCTGCCAAACCCTGCGCACCGAGCCCTCCCTCAGTTTTGAACAATTATCCGACCTGTGCGGCGTTGATTACCTGGCCTACGGCAAGGCAGACTGGGAGACAGAAGACACAACCAACACCGGCTTCAGCCGCGGCGTAAGCCAGGGCGTGTATATGGACAACATTGAAATGCAGGATCGCATCGCCGTGGTGTATCAGTTGCTATCCATCAAACACAACAGACGCTTGCGTGTCCGCTGTTTCCTCAGCGGCCAACCGGCGAAGATCGCCTCGGTCACCGATATCTGGGCCGGTGCCGACTGGTACGAACGCGAGGCCTTTGACCTGTTCGGCATCCTGTTTGAAGGCCATCTGGACCTGCGCCGCATCCTCACCGACTACGGCTTCGTCGGCCACCCGATGCGCAAGGATTTCCCGCTGCACGGCAACGCAGAGGTACGCTACGACCCGGAGCAAAAACGAGTCATCTACCAACCGGTCAGCATAGACAACCGCGTACTGGTACCCAAAGTAATCAGACACGACAACCGCTACACCCAACCGCAAGCCGACGACGAGTAAGCACCATGCCCGAGATCAGAAACATGACGATGAATTTCGGGCCGCAACACCCGGCGGCGCACGGCGTATTGCGTCTGGTACTGGAAATGGACGGCGAAGTAATAGAACGCGCCGACCCACACATCGGCCTGTTACACCGGGGCACCGAGAAGCTGGCCGAAAGCAAACCCTACAACCAAAGCATCGGTTACATGGACAGGCTGGACTATGTATCCATGATGTGCAATGAACACGCCTATATCCTCGCAATAGAAAAATTGCTGGGCATCACCCCGCCGCTACGCGCACAATACATCCGCGTCATGTTTGACGAGATCACCCGCATCCTGAATCACCTGATGTGGCTGGGTGCACACGGCCTGGACATCGGCGCGATGACCGTCTTCCTTTACTGCTTCCGCGAACGCGAAGACCTGATGGACTGCTACGAAGCCGTATCCGGCACCCGCATGCACGCCACTTACTACCGCCCCGGCGGCGTCTATCGCGACCTGCCGTCCGTGATGCCGCAATACCAGCCATCCAAATGGCACAACGAAAAACAGGTGGCAGACATGAACAACAACCGCCAGGGCTCACTACTGGATTTCATTCAATCCTTCACCGAAAAATTCCCCGGTTGCGTGGATGAATACGAAACCCTGCTAACCGATAACCGCATCTGGAAACAACGCACCGTCGGCATAGGCGAGGTCTCGCCGGAGCGGGCACTGCAACTGGGTTTCACCGGCCCGATGTTACGCGGCTCCGGCGTTGAATGGGACTTACGCAAAAAGCAACCCTACGAAGTGTATGCCGATCTGGATTTCGCGATCCCGGTAGGCAGCAACGGCGATTGCTATGATCGCTATCTGGTCAGAATAGAAGAGATGCGCCAGTCCAACCGGATCATCCGGCAGTGCGTGGAATGGTTACAAGCCAACCCGGGCCCGGTCATCATTGATGATCACAAACTGGTGCCGCCAACCCGCGAACAAATGAAAGACGACATGGAGTCCCTGATCCATCACTTCAAACTATTCACCGAAGGCTATTGCGTACCCGAAGGGGAGGTATATTGCGCGGTGGAACACCCCAAGGGAGAATTCGGCATTTACCTGATATCCGACGGTGCCAACAAACCCTACCGGGTAAAGATCCGCGCACCCGGCTTCGCCCACCTGTCATCAATGAACGAAATGGTCAAGGGCCACATGCTGGCCGATGTCGTCGCCGTCATCGGCACGCAGGACATCGTCTTCGGCGAGATAGACCGATAGGAACCGACAATGAATACCCCCGCCGAACAAACATTATCAGAGCACAGCAAAAGAGAGATTGATCAATGGCTGAGCAAATTCCCGCCGCAACAAAAACAGTCAGCGGTGCTGGCGGCATTGCGCGAGGTGCAACACGAAAACAACGGCTATCTGACACAACCCCTGATGGATGCCGTAGCAGACTACCTGCAGATGCCGAAGATCGCCGTCTATGAGGTGGCCAGTTTTTATTCCATGCTGGAGACCCGCCCCTGCGGCCGCCACAGTATCTCTGTCTGCACCAACATCTCCTGCATGCTACGCGGCGCCGACGCGATGTTGCAACACATTCAACACCGCTTTCAGCTCAAGCCGGGTGAATCCACCGCCGATGGCCGCTTCTACCTGAAACAGGAAGAAGAATGCCTGGCCGCCTGTTGCGGCGCCCCAATGATGATGGTGGATCACACCTACCATGAAAACCTGACCACCGAAAAAATAGACGCAATACTGGATGCCCTGATAGATGAATAAAGAAGCACTAAACACAGTGTGTTACGCCACACTAAAATACGACAACCCCTGGACCTTGCAAAACTACTACAGGGTAGATGGCTACGAGGCCTGGAAAAAAATCCTCAGGGAAAAGATCCCCCCCGAAGCCGTGATAGAGGAGATAAAAAAATCCGGCCTGCGCGGTCGCGGCGGTGCCGGTTTTCCGACCGGCCTGAAATGGAGTTTCATGTCCCCGACCGCCCCCGGCCCGAAATATGTCGTCTGCAATTCCGATGAAAGCGAACCCGGCACCTGCAAGGATCGCGACATCCTGCGTTACAACCCGCACTCGCTGGTGGAAGGGATGCTGATCGCCTGTTACGCAATGGGTGCGGAAGTCGGCTACGACTACATCCGCGGCGAGTTCATGGATGAACCGTTCATCCGCTTTGAACAGGCACTTGCTGAGGCGCGCGAGGCCGGTTATGTCGGAAAAGATGTGCTGGGCTCCGGCATAGATGTGGAACTGCACACCATCCTCGGTGCCGGTGCCTATATCTGCGGCGAGGAAACCGCCTTGCTGGAATCCCTGGAAGGCAAAAAAGGCCTGCCACGATTCAAACCCCCGTTCCCGGCCCAGTCCGGTTTGTACGGCAAACCCACCACCGTCAATAACACCGAAAGTTTCAGCTCGGTGCCGGCCATCATTCACAACGGCTCGCAATGGTTTGCCGATCTGGGCGTAGCGAACAGCGGCGGCACCAAATGTTTTTCCGTCAGCGGCCATGTGGAAAATCCGGGCAACTTTGAGGTACCGATGGGCCTGCCGTTCGCCGAACTGCTACAGATGGCCGGCGGTGTCTGGAAGGGGCGCCACCTGAAGGCCGTCATCCCCGGCGGCTCCTCGGTGCAAGTCGTGCCCGGCGGCGTAATGATGCAGGCCAATATGGATTACGATTCCGTGCAAACCGTCACCGGTTCGGCCATCGGCTCCGGCGCCGTGATCGTAATGGACGAGACCACCTGCATGGTCAATATGCTCCGGCGCATCTCACGTTTTTATTTCGCCGAATCCTGCGGCCAATGCACGCCATGCCGTGAAGGCACCGGCTGGTTATACCGCATGCTGACCCGCATCATAGACGGCAAGGGCGTGCCGCAAGACCTGGACAAACTGGTAGATGTAGCCAACAAGATAGAAGGCCGCACCATCTGCGCCCTCGGCGAGGCGGCGGCCTGGCCGGTGCAGAGTTTCATCAAACATTTCCGGGACGAGTTTGAATACATGATAGAACACAAGGGCCGCTCACAAATCGCCGGCGCGAATAACAAGGCGGCATAATGAAACCGACAACATTCACAACGCAAGCACCCAATGTCTGAACAGGTAACAATCCATATAGACGGCCGCGAGGTCAAGGCCGAAAAAGGCCAGATGCTGATAGAGGTCACTGACGCCCTCGGCACTTATGTGCCGCGTTTTTGTTACCACAAAAAACTCACCGTGGCGGCCAACTGCCGTATGTGTCTGGTGGAAGTGGAAAAGGCCGCCAAACCGCTACCCGCCTGCGCCACACCGGTGACCGACGGCATGCGGGTCAGCACCCGCTCCGATCTCGCCTTGCAGGCACAACAATCGGTAATGGAGTTCCTGCTAATCAATCACCCACTGGATTGCCCGGTCTGCGATCAGGGCGGCGAGTGCGAACTGCAAGACCTCGCAATGGGTTACGGCAGCGATGTCTCGCGCTATCAGGAAAACAAACGCGTAGTACAGGACAAGGACATCGGCCCGCTGGTACAAACCGAGATGACCCGCTGCATTCACTGCACCCGTTGCGTACGCTTCGGCGAGGAGGTCGCCGGCCTGCGCGAACTGGGTGCCACCGGCCGCGGCGAGTTCATGGAGATCGGCACCTACATAGAAAAGAGCATGGTCTCGGAGTTGTCCGGCAATGTGATTGATCTGTGCCCGGTCGGCGCCCTGACCTCCAAACCATTCCGTTTTTCCGCCCGCGCCTGGGAGATGAGCCAGCGCCCCGGCATCGCCATTCACGACTCGCTGGGTTCCAACCTGCATTTTCACATCAAGGACAATCAGGTAAAACGCGTTGTCCCGGCGGAGAACGAGACACTGAACGAGATCTGGTTATCGGATCGCGATCGCTTCAGCTATCAGGGGCTGGACAGCGGCGCGCGCCTGACCGAACCGATGATCAGACAACACGGCAAATGGCAAACCGTCTCCTGGGAGACCGCCTTTGACACGATCAAACAAAATCTCGGCGATGTGATCCGACAACACGGCGCCGACAGGGTAGGGGGGCTAATCTCGCCCGCTTCCACGACGGAAGAACTCTACCTGATGCAAAAACTGTTACGCGGCCTCGGCTCCGCCAATATAGATCACCGCTTGCGTCAGGCCGACTTCAGTGATCAAGACCAAGCCCCTCTCTGGCCGACTCTGGGACAACAACCGGCGGCACTGGAGCAGGTTGATGCGGCCCTGATCGTTGGCGGCAACCCGCGCAAGGATCAACCGTTGCTGAACCTGCGCCTGCGCAAGGCCGCGCTGTCCGGGGCCAAGATCATGAGCATCAATCCGGTAGCCGAACCGTGCAACTATACTCTGCACACGCGTTGCACCGTCGCCGATATGGTGACGACAGTAGCCGCCGTGCTGAAGGCGGCACAGGAGCAACAGCCCAATGGCATCAGCACCGAACTGGAACAACTACTGGCGCGCACAAAGGTAGATGCAAGCCACCGCGACATAGCCACGGCACTCGGCGACGCGGAGCGCGGCACGATCTTACTCGGCACTCTGGCGATGAGTGACCCACGTCTGGCACAGTTGCGTTACCTGTGCGGTATGCTGGCCCGCACCACAGGGGCGGTGTTCGGTTATCTGGGCGAGGCCGCCAACACGGTCGGTGCCTGGCAGGCCGGCGCGGTACCGCATCGCCTGTGCGGCGGCGAACCATCCCCGACCACCGGCCTCAACGCCCGCCAGATGCTAGCTGCCCCGCGCCGCACCGACGACAACGGCGATGCAACCGCAAGACAGCCCACCCTGTCCGCTTACATCCTGTGCAACCTTGACCCGCAACTGGATTGTCTGGACGGCGGTGCCGCCGCCGGGGCACTGTCCGCCGCCGACTGCGTAATCGCACTGACCCCGTACCGCCACCCGCTGTACCAACAACACGCACACATCCTGTTACCGCAGGCCCTGTTCGCCGAGAACGAAGGCTCCATCGTCAACATCAACAACATCACCCAGCAACAAACCCAGGCCATAACCCCACCGGACGAGGCCCGCCCCGCCTGGCAGATCCTGAACACACTGGGCAACACCTTGCGACTGGACGGCTTCACTTACACTCAACTGGCCGAGATACAAGCCGAGTTCAAAAACGGCATCGCCGACAAACAAGCCGACAACAACAGCTGGCGCGAGGCAGATACGTTGCTACCACTAAACAGCTCCCTGCAACGAGCAGGCTACATCCCGATGAATTCGGTAGATGCCCTGGTGCGACACGCCCCCGCCTTGCAACAAACAGAAGACATCGCCTCCCCGGTCGCGCAACTGAATGCCGCCACCGCCGCCGCCCTGCACCTGACCCTGCCCGGCACGATCAGACTCAGCCAGGACGAGCGACAAATGGAACTACCGGCCGTGATCAACGAGGCCGTAGCAGACAACTGCGTACTATTACACGGCGCACATCCCGACACCGCCGCCCTCGGCCCGCTGTGCGGCGCAATCGGCGTGGAGGCCCTCGGCAACCATGCTTGAATCCCTGTTTGACCAATACCGCGAACTGGTGCTGGCAAGGCTGGTGGATACGCTGGTCCCGGCCGCCTTCACCACCGAGGCAATGTACATACTGGTAACACTGAGCAAGATCCTCGCCATCCTGATCCCGGTGTTACTGGTAGTCGCCTATACAACTTACGCCGAACGCAAGGTAATCGGCTACATACAGGGCCGCATCGGCCCCAACCGCGTAGGCTTTTTCGGTTTGTCCCTGGCCGGTCTCGGGCAACCGATAGCCGATGCAATAAAATTACTCTGCAAGGAGATCGTCGTCCCGACCGGTGCCAACCGCTACCTGTTCATCAGCGCGCCGATACTCGCCATCGCCCCGTCACTGGCCGCCTGGGCAGTAATCCCGTTCAACGAGACCCTGGTACTGGCCGACATCAACGCCGGCCTGCTCTACATCCTCGCCTTGACCTCACTGGCAGTTTACGGTGTGATCATCGCCGGCTGGGCCTCCAATTCCAAATACGCCTTCCTCGGCGCGATGCGCTCGGCGGCGCAGATCGTCGCCTACGAGATCGCAATGGGCTTCGCGCTGGTCTGCGTCCTGATAGCATCCGGCAGTCTAAATCTCGGCGACATCATCCGCGCCCAGAGCGGCAGCGTGTTGCACTGGTTCTGGCTACCATTGTTCCCGGTACTACTGGTGTATTTCATCTCCGGCGTAGCCGAGACCAACCGCGCCCCGTTTGATGTTGCCGAGGGCGAGTCAGAGATCGTCGCCGGTTTCCATGTAGAATACGGCGGCATGGCCTTTTCCATATTCTTCATGGCGGAATACGCCAACATGATCCTGATCTCCCTGCTCACCGCCCTGATGTTCATGGGCGGCTGGCTGTCACCGTTTCAGGGCCTGCCGCTACTGGACACCATCCCGCTACTGGTCGATCCAAGTATGTTCTGGTTGCTATTCAAGGCCTCAATATTTTTATTCATGTTCCTCTGGTTCCGCGCCACCTTCCCGCGCTACCGCTATGATCAGATCGTGCGCCTGGGCTGGAAGGTATTCCTGCCGATCACCATCGTCTGGATCGTAGTCGTATCGGTGCTGGTCGTCTTGCAAGTCGCCCCCTGGTTTGATTGAGGCAAACACGATGCTAAAAAAACTTGAAAATTTGTTGCGAAGTTTTTTGTTATGGGAACTGATCAAAGGTCTGCGCCTGACCGGCCGCCACCTGTTCACCCGCAAGGTCACCGTGCAATACCCGGAAGAGAAAACCCCGCAATCCCCGCGTTTTCGCGGCCTGCACGCCCTGCGCCGTTACCCCAACGGCGAGGAACGTTGCATAGCCTGCAAACTGTGCGAGGCCGTATGCCCGGCAGTGGCGATCACGATCGAATCAGAACAACGCGCCGACGGCACCCGCCGCACCACCCTGTATGACATAGACCTCAGCAAATGTATCTTCTGCGGCTTCTGCGAGGAATCCTGCCCGGTCGATTCCATCGTGGAGACACGCATTTATGAATATCACGGCGAGCAACGCGCCGATCTGATAATGAACAAACAACGGCTACTGGAAGTCGGCGATCTCGCCGAGCAACAGATCGCCGAGGACAGGGCACAGGAGGCGGCATACCGCTAACACAACATGCTGGAACAAGTCATCTTCTATGTCTTTGCCACCTTGCTGGTATTTTCAGCCGGGCTGGTCATCACGGTACGCAATCCGGTACACGCGGCACTGTTTCTGGTGCTGTCGTTCTTCTGTTGTGCCGCCATCTGGTTATTGTTGCAAGCCGAGTTTCTCGCCATCGCGCTGATCCTGGTGTATGTAGGCGCGGTAATGGTGTTGTTCCTGTTCGTGGTAATGATGCTGGACATCAACCTGGCACCGTTACGCGAAGGCTTCGCACGGTTCCTGCCGGTAGGATTATTGTTTGCGGTGCTAATGCTACTCGCGATGGGCTTGATCGTCGGCTCCGACGATATCCTGTCCGGCATTCAATACGGCCCCGGGCTAAAAGAAGAACCGGCGGTAGGCAACACCCACGCCCTCGGCCGCCTGTTATTCACCGAGTATCTATACCCGTTTGAGATCGCTGGCGCAGTGTTGCTGGTCGCGATCGTCGCCGCGATCAGTTTAACCATGCGCCAGTCGCGTCACCCGCGCACACCGAAACCGGAGCGGCAGGTGCAGGTGAAGAGCAAGGACCGGGTACGGCTGGTAGATATGCCATCGGAGGACAAGCAGAAATGATCAGCCTGCCCGAGGTATTGACCCTGGCCGCACTGCTGTTCTGCATCAGCGTGGCCGGCATCTTCATCAATCGCAAGAATGTAATCATCTTGCTGATGTGCATAGAGTTGCTACTGTTATCCGTCAACATGAACTTCGTCGCCTTCTCCTATTTTCTCGGCGACCTGCACGGTCAGGTGGTTGTATTTTTCATCCTGACGGTGGCCGCAGCCGAGGGTGCCATCGGTCTGGCCATACTGGTGGTGTTATTCAGAAAACGCCACACGATCAATGTGGATGATCTGGACAGTTTACGAGGCTGACATGACCGACAACATGCAAGACATCTACCTCGCCATCGTCCTGGCACCGCTGGCCGGATCCATTATCGCCGGCCTGTTCGGCAAGCTGATAGGCCGCGCCGGTGCCCACTGGGTCACCATCATCGGCGTCGGCATCTCCACCGTGTTGTCGCTGATCGCCTACAACTATCATACATCCGACAGCGGCGAGGTGTATAACGAGACCGTGTACATCTGGCTGACCACCGGCAACCTCAGTTTTGAAACCGGTTTTCTGGTAGACCGCCTCAGCGCAACGATGATGCTGGTGGTATCGTTCGTATCGTGGATGATCCACATCTACAGCATCGGCTACATGCGCGACGACCCGGGCTACCAGCGTTTCTTCAGTTACATCTCCCTGTTCACCTTCGCGATGCTAATGCTGGTAATGTCCAACAACTTCATGCAACTGTTCTTCGGCTGGGAGGCCGTCGGTCTGGTCTCCTACCTGCTGATCGGTTTCTGGTTCAAACGCGAGTCCGCCGTGCGCGCCAGTCTCAAGGCCTTTTTGGTGAACAGAGTAGGGGACTTCGCTTTCATCCTCGGGGTCGCGGCGGTGTTACATTATTTCGGCTCACTGGATTACGCCACAGTATTCTCGCAAGCACCCGACCTGACCGCCACCAACATGACCATCATCGGCAACTACCAATGGCCGGTGCTGACCGTGATCTGCCTATGCCTGTTCATCGGCGCGATGGGCAAATCGGCACAGATGCCGTTACACGTCTGGCTACCGGATTCAATGGAAGGCCCGACCCCGATCTCGGCCCTGATCCACGCCGCCACGATGGTCACCGCCGGTATCTTCATGGTGGCGCGTATGTCACCGCTGTTTGAGTTCTCCGTCACCGCCCTGAGTTTCATCCTGATCATCGGCGCACTGACGGCCTTCTTCACCGGCCTGCTGGCGCTGGTGCAACACGACATCAAACGCGTGGTTGCCTACTCCACCTTGTCCCAACTCGGTTACATGACCGTCGCCCTTGGCGCCTCGGCCTACTCGGCGGCGATCCTGCATCTGGTCACCCACGCCTTCTTCAAGGCACTGTTGTTCCTCGCCGCCGGTTCGGTCATCATCGCGATGCATCACGAACAAGACATGCGCAAGATGGGCGGCCTGTACCGTTACCTGCCGATCACCTGGTTTACCTGTCTGCTCGGCTCACTGTCGCTGATCGGTTTCCCGGGCCTGTCCGGCTTTTATTCCAAGGACGGGATCATAGAGGCGGTGCGTCACTCCGTCATCCCCGGCGCAGAGTTCGCCTACTACGCCGTACTCAGCGGCGTCTTCATCACCGCACTGTACTGTTTCCGTATGTTCTTCCTGACCTTCCACGGTGAGGAGCGGATGGACCGCTCAATCTGGGAGCAACTGCGTGAATCACCATGGGTGGTGACGATACCGTTACTGGTGCTGGCCATCCCTTCCGTGTTCATCGGTGTCTGGCTGGTTGATGCGATGTTGTTCGGCAATTATTTCGGTAGCGCCATTTTTGTGCTGCCGGATCAGGATGTGTTATACGAGATCGGGACACACTACGACGGCGTCTTGTCCTTCACCCTTGAGGCATTCAGACACCCGCCGCTATACCTCGCCTTCGCCGGCCTGATACTGGCCTGGTTGTTGTACATCAAGTTCCCGACCGTACCGGCGCAGATCGCCCGCTATGCCAGCCTGCCCCACAAGTTGCTACTGAAGAAATACTATTTTGACGAGATCTATCAATCCGTATTCGCCAACGGTTTCCGCTTCATCGGCAAGGGCCTGTGGCAGACCGGGGATGTCAGACTCATAGACGGCCTGCTGGTCAATGGCAGCGCGGCCACCGTGCGCTGGTGTGCGAGCGTAATCAGAACCCTGCAATCAGGCTACCTGTATCACTACGCCTTCGCGATGATCATCGGCCTGCTACTACTGCTGGCCATCTTCGTACACAAGGTTATCTGAAATGGACATACAATCACTGCCGCTACTGAGTTTGCTGATCTGGCTACCGATCGCCAGTGGCCTGCTGGTCTTGTACATCGGCGATCAGCGACAACAAATGGCAAAAGGGCTGTCCCTGATCGTCTCGGTGTTGGTGTTCCTGCTGTCCGTACTACTGTATCTACAGTTTGACAACAGCACACACCTGATGCAGTTCGTGGAGTTCGGCAGCTGGATAGAACCGTTCAACATCAACTACCACCTGGGCGTGGATGGTATCGCGATACCGCTGATCCTGCTGACTACCTTCACTAACATACTGGTCATACCAGCCTCATGCGAATCGATCAACACCCGCCTGTCGCAATATCTGGCGGCCTTCCTGATACTGGAAGGCGTGATGATCGGCGTGTTCTCGTCTCTGGATGCCATCCTGTTTTATTTTTTCTGGGAGGCGATGTTGATCCCGATGTTCCTGATCATCGGCATCTGGGGCGGCCCGCGCCGCGTCTATGCGACGGTAAAGTTTTTCCTTTACACCTTCCTCGGCTCGGTCTTCATGC
>JBPCXW010000184.1:0-3285 GCA_051008185.1 Gammaproteobacteria bacterium | reverse complement strand
CCCTCAAGGGGGGAGCAGTTACCGGCAATGGCAAAGAAGGCTGGCGCCTTCTTTGGCTCTTCACTCCACGCGCCCGCAGCTTCGTCTATCACCCCGAATAGCTCCCCCCTTGAGGGGGAGCCAAAGGAGGCGAAGCCTGCTTTGGTGGGGGGACGGCTCCATTTTGCCCCCCCCACTCAATGGTGGTTGTTTTTGGCAAATTGTTGTAGCATTTAACCATGTTGACACACGAACCGGAAATCTATCATGGCGATGCGCTGGAAGTGCTTTCCGGTATTGATGCCGATACTGTTGACCTGATAATAACATCCCCACCTTACGCGGACCAGCGCAAGTCAACTTATGGTGGCGTGTCGCCGGATAAATATGTTGACTGGTTTGTTCCTTACACAGATGAATTTTTGCGGGTTTTGAAACCTGCCGGCAGTTTTGTGCTTAACATCAAGGAAAGAGTTGTGGCGGGGCAGCGACATACTTATGTACTGGAGATCATTTTAGCCATGCGGGAACGGGGCTGGTACTGGACTGACGAATATATCTGGCATAAACGAAATTGTTACCCGGGCAAGTGGCCGAATCGTTTTCGTGACGCATGGGAAAGATTGTTGCACTTTAGCAAAAATAAAAAATTCAAGATGAATCAGGAAGCGGTCATGGTGCCAACCGGTGACTGGGCGAAAGGGCGCCTGAGAAATCTGAGTGATACCGATAAACAACGTGATGAATCAAAGGTAGGAAGCGGTTTCGGCAAAAACATTTCAAACTGGTTAGGAAGAGATATGGCCTATCCAACGAATGTGCTGCACCTTGCCACAGAATGTGCCAACCGTAACCATAGTGCCGCGTTTCCACGCCAACTTCCTGAATGGTTCATCAAGCTGTTCACCGATGAGGGCGATACAGTAATGGATCCTTTTATGGGCTCAGGCACTACCATTTATGTCGCTGAAGAGTTGGGACGTCACGCCATCGGCATTGATGTGGTTGAAGAGTATTGTGAAATGGTTCAAAGGGATTTTGAAACGATGCAATGTAAATTGCTTGACTGCGTCTGATTGAGTTTAATTCTGCGGCGCAGACTTTCTGCTAGACTCGCACACCATGCGGCCCAGTGATTTCCATTTTGATCTGCCCGCGGAACTCATCGCCCAACAGCCTGTCGAGCCCCGTGATGCTAGCCGTATGCTGTGTCTGGATCGGGTTTCCGGAGCCTTGGTGGATCGGCGGTTTCGTGACATCGGTGACTATTTGCGGCCTGACGATCTGCTGGTATTCAATGATACCCGTGTCATTCCCGCTCGCCTGTTCGGGCATAAGGACAGTGGTGGTCGGGTGGAGATCCTGATTGAGCGGGTGCTGACAGAGAGCCATTGTCTGGCGCAGATCAGGGCCAGCAAGTCGCCGGGGGCGGGGACGCGGATTGACATACAGGCGACGGATACCAGTGTCACCGTGACCGGGCGTCGCGGGCAGTTTTATGAGTTGGAGACCCGTGCCGGTCAAACTGTGCAGGCGTTGCTGGAAGAGGCCGGACATATCCCGTTGCCGCCTTACATCACGCGCCCGGATACGCCGACAGATCGGGCGCGTTATCAAACCGTGTATGCCCGTCATCCCGGTGCAGTCGCGGCGCCCACCGCGGGTTTACATTTCACCGCTGAATTGTTGCGGGACATTGAGGCAAACCGGTGTCGGGCTACCTATATTACCCTGCATGTTGGTGCCGGTACTTTTCAGCCGGTGCGGGTGGAGGATATCCGTAGCCACAAGATGCACAGTGAATGGTTTGCGATCAGCGATGCGGCCGCCTTTGCAATCAGGGCGGCCAAGGCCGCGGGCGGACGGGTGATTGCGGTGGGCACCACTTCGCTACGCAGTCTGGAGGCGGCGGCTGATGCCGATGGTCAGGTGCAGGCTGTGCAGGGGGAGACGGATATTTTTATTTATCCGGGTTATCGGTTCAAGGCGGTGGATGCGCTGATTACCAATTTTCATTTGCCCGAGTCCACCCTGCTGATGCTGGTGGCCGCCTTTGCCGGCAAGGACAGGATTATGCGCGCTTATGACCACGCCATTGCTGAGCGTTATCGTTTTTTCAGTTATGGTGATGCGATGTTTATTCACTAACTGCAGAAAATGAAATTTACTGTTACACAACGATCCCTTGAGGCCAGACGTGGTCGCCTTACTTTCCCCAGAGGTACGGTGGAGACGCCGGTGTTTATGCCGGTCGGGACCTATGGCACGGTGAAGGCGATGACACCTGAGGAACTGCGGGACATCGGTAGCGAGATCATTCTGGGCAATACCTTTCACCTGATGTTGCGACCGGGTACGGCGGTTATTGAAAAGTTCGGCGGCCTGCATCAGTTCATGCATTGGGATGGGCCTATACTCACTGATTCCGGCGGTTTTCAGGTATTCAGTCTGGCGCGTTCGCGCAAGATCAGTGAACAAGGCGTGGAGTTTCGTTCGCCCGTTGATGGTGCCAGAGTATCGCTGGACCCGGAGCAGGCGATAGACATACAGCATCGGTTGAATGCCGATATTGTGATGATCTTTGATGACTGCACACCTTACCCCGCCACTGAAGAACAAACCGGGGCCTCCATGCAACTGTCATTGCACTGGGCGGCCCGTAGCAAGGCCGCTCACGGCGAGCATCCGGCGGCCCTGTTTGGCATCGTGCAAGGCGGGATGTATCAAAATCTGCGGCAGGCCTCGCTGGATGGATTGCTGGAGATCGGTTTTTCGGGTTATGCGATAGGCGGCCTGTCCGTCGGCGAACCGGTAGAGACGATGATGCAGATACTGACCGCCGTCGCCCCCCGGCTACCGGCGGACAAACCCCGCTATCTGATGGGAGTAGGCACCCCGGAAGACATCGTGCAAGCCGTCGCCCACGGCATTGATATGTTTGATTGCGTACTCCCGACGCGCAATGCCCGCAACGGATCTTTATTTACTTCATTCGGCACACTCAACATCCGCAATGCGGCAAACAAAGAAGATGGCAACCCGATAGATGAAAACTGTCAATGCTACACCTGCCAAAATTACTCCCGCGCCTATCTGCACCATCTGGACAAGGCCAACGAGATCTTGGGATCGCGTTTAAATACAATACACAATTTGAGTTATTACCAGACACTGATGAGTGAAATCCGCAATGCCATTGCGGGGGATAACTATGCAGAGTTTATGCAGAAGTTTTACGCCGGGCGTGGTTGAAGCATACCCCCCACCAAAGCAGGCTTCGCCTGCTTTGGCTCCCCCTCAAGGGGG
>JBPCXW010000183.1:0-4854 GCA_051008185.1 Gammaproteobacteria bacterium | reverse complement strand
CCCTCAAGGGGGGAGCTATTCGTGTCGGTAGAGCCGGACACAACGAAAATAAGTGCTTGCAAAATAAGTAATTACAAAAAAACAACTCGTATTTGTCATACAAAGTATATTACCAATTATCTGATTTAATTCAACAAATTGGCTTGACAATCTAGAGTGATATTGGTTATTTTACCCGCTCGCAACCATGAGCTAGTAACCTACTAACGGGGGAAACACAATGTCCAGAATTACAAGCAGAGCCACACAAACCAGATTTAACATCCATCACGGCTTCAGGTTTGCACTCCTTACAAGTGCAGTCGCCTCATTACTTTTAACCACTCCTACCACATACGCACAAAATGACACACTTGAAGAGATTGAAGTGCGCGGCATCCGTGGTTCGCTTCAAAATGCACTGCAACGGAAGCGTAACGCAGACAGCCTGATTGAGGTTATTCAAGCTGAGGATATAGGCAAGTTGCCTGATCAGAATCTGGCAGAGGTTCTTGAGAATGTTACCGGTCTGCAGATTACTCGTGAGGCCGGTGTCGGTACAGGCGTTCAAATCCGTGGTACTAACGCAAACCGTACCGAAATAAATGGTGTTTCTACCGTAGGTTCCGGTGCCGGACGTGACGGCATTGATTTTGAAGATGTTGCTGCGTCTATTATCTCATCTGTTGAAGTGATCAAAGCACCTGAAGCGAAAACGATTGAAGGTTCTGTCGGTGGCACAATCAACCTGAAAACGATACGTCCTCTTGATCTTCAGGAGCGTATAGCGGCTGTGCGAGCACAAGGGGAATATAGCAGTCTTTCAGAAGATGGTATTACACCGAGGCTATCAGGCACTTATGGCGACAACTGGTCCACCGGTAGCGGTGCCTTCGGGTTCGTGGGTAGCATATCTTACTCAGAGCAGGATGTTACCGCCTTCCGTCCTCGTAGCGACCGCGATAACTTCATTCCGTCAACTGAGGCAGATAACGCGGTTGCCAGTTCTCAATCTTTTGACTTTCTGCCAATTCAGTTTTTTGTTCAGGATTACGACAATTATGAATATGAAACGCTGAACTTTGCCGGTACGCTGGAGTGGGCACCGGATGATAATATGAAGTTTTATTTTGATACGGTCATCAATGATCAAGAGCGCAGACAAGAGAGCTCAAGACTTCAGGCATCAGGCATCTCCGGCCTTAGAAATACCGCAGTTCCCGGTGAATTTGAAACGGTTGATTTTGGATCGCTGGATGGTCAGAATCTCGGCACTATTCAGGCGGCAGTCCGTGGTCAAATCCCCCTTGATCCTGACGGTAGTGATGGAAACCTGCGTACTAATACTGATACCAACTCGCGCTTGACCGACAGCAAGATATTCAGGATTGGTGGCGAGTGGGAGGTAATAGACCGGCTTACCGTGGGTGCAGAGTGGTCCATGTCAGATTCTGATTCCACTACTCCGGCCTTTAATACTACGCTTAACTTTATCAACCCGAACACGGTTAACTCTACTGGCGGCACCAAGCTCGACGCAGCGGGTCTATTAGCTAACCATAGGGCAAACGAAGCCTCTGGTACCGAGAGTCTTTACGATTCAAACGAGAATGGCTCACCTTTTGTGTATGACCTGACCGGCGGTTCGCTGGCATGGGGCATCGCACACGATGCAACAGGTGGGCCAACGACTGCACAACTGCTTGATCCCCAGAACTATGTATTGCGTGATGTCAACATAAATCAAGACATAGCCGAAAACAGTGAAGATGCGTTTCTTTTTGATTTTGCATACGATCTGGATCAGGCAGGTATTACGATAGTTGATTTTGGCTATCGTTATAACAAGACTACCAGTCTCAGGGATCAGATTCGTACAAACGTCGGGTTAAGAGAGTTTGCCGATTCGCCAACGGGTAATCTGTTCGCGGATGTCATCGTTGCAGGCCCCAATAACTTTGATGATGCTGATGGCAGAGATCTGTTCATTCCTGATTTTCTGACTATTGACCCGGAGCAGGTAGCTTCTGACCCGGAGGGCGTACGAGCCACACTGAATGCTGCCATTCTTGCAAACAATGCCATCACGGGTTCTACTCGTGGCCCAATCAGCGAACCAACATCTAGCCAAAGTTCGTTCTTTGATATTAAAGAAAAGACCCACGCCATTTATGGGCAAGCGAATTTTGATTACGGTATCTTGCGCGGTAATATAGGTCTGCGTTGGGTACAAACCGACATTAGTTCTATCGCTAATATTGTCCGTCCTGATATGGTGGCACAGATAACGGCGGAGGCCAGTTATGATTTTGTGTTGCCACGAATCAATCTTGCGGCAGAGGTACACGAAGGTGTAATTGTTCGCGCATCCTGGTCAAAAGATATTAGACGCCCGGATTTTGACGATCTGTCATCTGCATTCACATTTGACACCAGCCCGAACCCTCAAGTCGATCTGGGTAATCCTGCTTTGGAACCTGAAGAGGTTTCGTCATTTGATCTCTCTGCTGAATGGTATTTTGCACCGGGGGCCGTGGCGAGTATCGGCTTTTTCCATAAGACACGCGACGGCCTGTTTGTCAGGGTTAATGAAAGCCCGATAGAAGATCCGGTCACTGGATATCGTGACATTACCGACCCTTGTGAAAACGGCGGTATTTTCAACCCGATTGCGGACATCAATGTTTTTGGCCCGCCGGGTAGTGGTGTAGGTGTATGTGTTCCGGTAGCGCAGACAATCAATGGTGCCGGATCAACCAAGCAAAAAGGTGTTGAATTCGCCTTTCAGTATGATCTTGCAGGTTTTGAGGATAGACTCGGTTGGGCATCCGGATTTGGCATAATCGCTAACTTGACCCTGCAGGACTTCACTGGCAGTGATGAATATTATACACCTACAAGTCGTGCTGATACTGTCTTTACTGCACTAGGTGTCCCGGATGCCAGATTACAGGCACCATTGCTCGATCTGTCTGAAACTGCCTACAACATAACGGTGTACTACGAAAAATATGGTATTTCATCCAGACTGCGTTACACATGGCGTGAAGGATACCGTTCAGAAGATTATGGCAGCACTAACAGCGATCCCTGGGGTTTCCCCGTTATTCAAGAGAGTAGAGGACAGCTCAATGCCAGCATAAATTATGATGTGAATGATAAATTGAGCGTTGGAGTAGAAGCCGTTAATCTCACTGCGTCTGATGTGACACAATCTTGTGTCAATGAAGGTGCTCTGCTGTGTTATCAGGGCCTCACAGATCGTAGAATTACCTTTGGTGCCAGCTACCGCTTCTAACAGTCGCGCCGGACTCAACCCATCCCCCAAAGCCCCAGCTCTGCTGGGGCTTTTTTTATGCGGCAATTAGTTGCCATACACCGCGGATACCCATCGCCGTGGTGAGCAGGGAAAACAGCAGGATTGCGGTGAGCACGACATTGGTCGTTACCCCGTTGCTATGCTCGCCCATCAGGTCGCGCCGATTGCCGAGGTAGAGAATACAGGCGACCGTCACGGGCAGGATGACGGCATTGAAGGCCTGGGAGACGATCATGACGATGATGGGCCGCGCCTCAAAGATTGGCACTACCAGCCCGAGTAGCGAGATAAGCAGAACCATGATGCGGTAGCGTGGCAGGGTCATCTGCCGCTCTGACTGATTATAGTCGCACAACAGCCAGGGCAACATCAGCACATTGGGGAATTGCGACGAAACGCCCGCGGCGACGATGCCGACCACAAATATCGTCGTCGCGAACGAACCGGCCAGTGGCTCCAGCAGGCCGATCATTTGTGATGCCTTGTCAAGACCCAGCCCTTCTGCGTACAAGGTGCCGGCTGCCGCCGCCATAATTGACCCGCTGATGACGAACATCATCACAACGGACACGATAGCGTCATTGCGTTGTTTCTTGCCGTCGGCGAGCGTCCAGCCCGCTTCCTTCACCAATGTGGTGCGGATGATGAACAAGCCCGAGAACACCGTTGTGCCCACCATAGACGCGATGACCAGAAACGGCCCCTTGCCTTCGTCCAGCGGAACTTGCGGAAGTGTCGGCAACAGGCCTTGCGCGATCTCGGCGGGCGGTGGCATCAAGATAAAAAAGTTGAGGATAAAGCAGGCAGACATAATGGCGACGATGACCGCCAGACTGCGTTCAAAAAACTGCGTCGTGCCATTCCAGAAAATAAAATACACCAGCGCGACAAAGAATGCGGCAAACCAGATCGGTTTGATGCCACCTTCAACCAGCGTCTTTGACCACTCCGAACTGATCTCCGCAACAATGCCCATCACACCGATGACGCTACCGCTTACCCCGGCGGTCAGCGCGACGATAAAAAAGAGGCCGACCAGCGGATGAATGTGTCGGCGGAAGGCTTGCAGTGCCGTTTCCCCGGTAACCAGCGTCAATCGGCCGTAGGCGTTGATCATGAAAAAGGTAGCGAGGCACGATACGACAATAGTCCATAGCAGAGACATCCCGTAGGTCGCCCCCGCCTTGGCCATAGCCGTAACACTGCCGGTGCCGATGTTGAACCCCAACAGAAAAATCCCGGGGAGGAATAGCGCCAGTGTTCTGGATAATCGGGTACTCATGGGGTGGCACCATACCAGATTTGATGTCAAAGCAGACTAAAGCAATGTCAAAGCAGGCTAACGCCTGCTTTGTCTTTTCACCATAAGCACGAATAGCTCCCCCCTTGAGGGGGAGCCAGAGGCACAAGGGCGCAAGCCCGCAGTGGCTCAGGTGGGGGGCCATAAACTCCCGAAGCCACCGAAACCAAGTCCCCCCACCAAAGCAGGCTGCGCCTCCTTTGGCTCCCCCTCAAGGGGGGAGCAATCATCAGCGAAAACTTTTTTGCCCACAAAG
>JBPCXW010000182.1:0-3696 GCA_051008185.1 Gammaproteobacteria bacterium | reverse complement strand
GAGTTTTTGAAGATCATTTTGATGACTTTCTCCATTGGCGGGGCCTTGTCCCCCTTTCCCAAGGCACCAGTGCTGAAGAGCATCGTGTAGAAAGCCGCGTGGAGGGAGGGGTTGCTGGACAGTTTGTCTCTGGGCAGGGTGCTCAGGTTGATGTAGATGAGATGGGTGGTTGTGCCCCAGGCTTTCTCGCCCCGGTTGGAGCTGGTCTTATAGACTTCAGGCAGATCCCATTTTCCCTTGCC
Source organism: Gammaproteobacteria bacterium (assembly GCA_051008185.1). Lineage (GTDB taxonomy): Bacteria > Pseudomonadota > Gammaproteobacteria > Eutrophobiales > Eutrophobiaceae > CAXMWX01. The sequence continues at coordinate 3,454 of JBPCXW010000182.1, read as the reverse complement.
GTGATACAGCACCATCGGGATGATCTCCGGGGACTGTTGCACGGTGTTGGAGTCTTCGTTGGCGAGGCGTTCTGCGAAGGTAGATGTGTATTTGGATAGTTGTATTCCCACTTTTGAGTCAGGGCTGGATTTGTGTTCCAGAATGATGTGGGTGTGGGTTGGCTTGCCGGGTTTTGGTTTTAGTTTGAGTTTCCAGACACAATCACAGTAGAGGACGCGCCTGGTTTCGTTGTCAATCAATGTTCCGCTTATGACTTCAGGCGGGCCGATGATTTGGTTTCGCAGTTCGGGGATGTGATCGAGGATGAATGCCAGGGCGAGATCGGGGTGTTCAAATATCTTCTTGCAAAAGGTGTCGTGTGGATTGTTTGTATTTTGTAGATTGAGCATCGTGCTCTCCATTTTGGATTTCTCTTGCACGATACCTCTTGTTGTGTGGGTTTGTCTTAACTAATTAGTAAAATTTGTGACTTATGTCACATTTTCAGTGTAAATAATTTATTGCTCCCCCCTTGAGGGGGAGCCAAAGCAGGCGAAGCCTGCTTTGGTGGGGGGCCTTAGTTTCGGTGGCTTCGGGAATTTATGGCCCCCCACCTGAGCCACTACGGGCTTACGCCCTTGTGCCTCTGGCTCCCCCTCAAGGGGGGAGCTATTCGGGGTTGCTTGTAAGTGAAAAGACAAAGAAGGTGTCAGCCTGCTTTGACATTACTCAGAATGGGCGCCAGATTAGGATTAGTTTGGGTAGTAGGGTCAGGGCGGCCAGCAGGGCTATGAACATGGCCAGGGCGGTCAGGACGCCGAAGTAAATTGTGGGGATGAAGTTTGACAGCATCAGAATGGAGAAGCCGACGATGATCGTGATCGCGGTGTAGAACACTGCTCGCCCGATGTTGGCGTGGCAATAATGCATGGTGCGGATATAGTCACCGGTGTTGGCGTATTCTTCCCGGAAGCGATAGATGTAATGGATGCTGTTATCAACGGCAATGCCGATGGTAATGGCGGTAATGGTGATGGTCATCATGTCCAGCGGAATGTCCAGTACGCCCATCAGGCCCGGAATGGTGGCGGCCGCCAGGATATTGGGGATGATGCCGATGATCGCCAGGGACAGTGAGCGGAACAGAATCAACAGCATCAGGGCGATGCCGGTCAGTACCACACCCAGGGTGCCGATTTGGGAGGCGAACAGGCTTTGCAACATATTGTTGTATAACACCATCATGCCGCTAATCTGAAAATCCTGTTTGTCCAGCCCGAGTTTATATTCAAGATCGTGCCGTATCTGTTGCAGGAGTTGGTTGCGGCGTAGGTCCGGTAGCGAGTCTACTATGCGTAAATTGATACGTGCCTCATTGTTTGCAATGGAAATATAGGGGTCCATCGTGCTACTCTTGATCTCGTCCGGCAGTACTTTGTTGATTACTGCCAGTTCAAATGCATCAAACTCCAGACCCTCATTGAGCTCTTCGGCCAGACGTAGCACATTGGTCAACGACTGCACCTTGCCCACCGCTTCCAGCCCTTCCAGATAATCATGCACCTGCTTTATCCGATCAATCTTGAAAGAGGTGAACCAGGCATCGGCGGGATCAACTGGTTGTTCCTCAAAGCTGTCAAACAGTTCGTCAATATCGGAGAATTCATCATCGGCATCGGACGTTGCCGCGGTGTCGGTTTCAAACGACGATTGTTCTGAATCAAAGTTGAGGATAATGTCCAGAGGCGTTGTGCCACCCAACTGTTCATCAACGAGTTTCAGGCCCTGATAGATCTCGGTATCTTTGCTGAAATAATTGATAAAACTGTTTTCAACTTTCAGGCGCGTGATCCCGTAAGCACTGAACAGGGCCAGTAGCAAGGCCAGTAGCAGGATCTTGTTGCCGTGTGTTTCGGTTGCCCGGGCCAGTACCGCGGTGAAAGGTACTTCTTCACTGATATTGGCTTTTACTGTCTTGTCAAACATCACCAGTACGGAAGGGAAAACAATAAACGATGTCAGAAAGACGACCATCAGGCCCATGGTCATCATCCAGCCGAAATCAATCACCGGCTTGATGTCGCTCACCACCAGTGAGCCAAAACCTATCATGGTAGTGAGCGCAGTATAAAAACAGGGCATGACCATCTTTCTTGTCGCTTCCAATACCAGCTGTTTTTGTTCCATCTCGGGAAAATCGCGGCGTAGCTGTCTGTAACGCACGATCAGGTGTATGTTCATGGACATCGTAAGGATCAGCATCAGGGAAATAAAATTGGAAGAGATCACGGTCACCGGCCAACCGACCAGACCCAATATTCCCAGCATCACGGTTACGGCAAAGATACAGCTTAGCAGGGGTAACAACACGAAGCGCGTCTGGCGGAAAATGATCAGCAACATAAGAACCAGAAAGACAAACACGCCAATACCGAATACGGCCAGATCATTTTTGATAAAAGTAACCATGTCATCCACGACCATCGGCACCCCGCCGAGATAAAACTTACCGGCGGATTGATAGCGGTCTATTACTGCGCGGATTTGTTCTATGTTGAGATGGTTTTGCTTGTCTATCTGCTGTTTGACGACACGGTAGTCGTGCAGGACTGTTTTCAGTTCACGGGTTTGTTCTGCGTCAAGGCCATTCAGATTGCGTTCCATCTGCAAATAGTTTTTGCGATTGAGCAGGCGGAAATATTCGGCTTGGGGGGGCAAGTTGATCACCAGAGCAGTGGTTTTGCCATCGGCACTGATAATCAGATCCCGAAATATCGGGCTACTTAGCAACTCCTGCCGGGCCTTGTCTCTATCCACTTCGGTGTCATCCAGAGTACGATAGTTTGCGGCGACATCGGCAAGCCTGCCTCCCACAACCTTGACCAACGGCACATCCAATAGTGACACCACGGACTCCACTTGCTCAAGCTGACCCAGTTCCCGACGTAGTTCAGCTATAACATCCAGAGAGGCTTGTGAGAAAAGTTCAGCATCGGGGGAGAATGCGACAAACAGAAATTCGCGAATATCATAACGTTCATTCAGATCGCGAAAGATACGTAAATCCTGATCATTTTCCAGCAGCAGGGAATCAGCTGAGGCATCCAGACGAAAATACTGGGTACAGTACGCCATACCGATAAACAGCATGGTAATGATCAGCAGGGTAATAGCGGGGCGACTCAGAATAAGACGCGAATAACTATCGGCAAAACTGCCAGACATGATGTAACCTCCAATTTCTATGGCTGAACCTGACTCATTCTGTGGTCAGGATATATGATAAGTCGGGATAATCAAAGAAAGTGTACTGACTCAGTATATGTAAGACAAATCAGCAATGCCCCCCACCGGGGTCGCTACGGGCTACGCCCCAATGTCAAAGCAGGCTACCGCCTGCTTTGCCTCTTCACTACAAGCACGAATTGCTCCCCCCTTGATGGGGAGCCAAAGAAGACGAAGTCTTCTTTGGTG
>JBPCXW010000181.1:0-22685 GCA_051008185.1 Gammaproteobacteria bacterium | reverse complement strand
GATCACCACTTCTGTTTGCCGTGTGTCCGCCATGTCAATCCGCCAAGCCGCTGGCCTGTCTGATGACACAGTGTTTCAGCATCGGCACCGCATCTATCGCGAACATGATGGAGTGGCGGGCAAACTGTTTTAGCGGGTTGCGTGTGTAGAACAACGAATGCAGCCCGCGTGTGAAGGCCATCACCTTGCGCTGATCGGCCCGCCGTGTTTGGTAGTACTGTTGTAACGCCTGCACATCACCGGGGTCGCTAGCTGATGCCGATTGCGCGCTGATCAACGCCGCCAGTGCCGCCGTATCGCGCAGACACAAGTTGAAACCCTGTGCCGCATTCGGATGCACGGTGTGGGCGGCATTACCCAACAACACCACCCGCTCCTGCACCTGACAGTCGGCCGTCATACACGCCAGCGGATAAGACTTGACCTTGCCGGGCCGCTGCAAGACCCCGAGACGTTTGCCCAGACGTTGCTGAATCTTTTCCAGCAATGCCGGTGGGGAAAGTTGCTCCAGCACCGCTGCGGTTTCCTCGGCGGCCACATATATCGCCACACAGCGGCCCGCCGTAGAGGGTAGCAACGCAACCGAACCTTGCGGGGTGAAACGCTCGTACGCGGTGTTCAGGTGCGGCTTCTCCGGCATGACATGGGTAACAAAGGCGCGCTCGGCGTAATCCGTTATCTGTGTGGTTATGCCCAGCAGTTTGCCGGTGTGTGAATCGGCGCCGTCGGCTACTACCAGTAATTTGCCCGTGATGGTTTTTTCGCTACCGGCCTGATCGAAACTCACCGCTACATGATCGGCATTGCGAACAACGCCGGTGCTGCGGGCCGGGGTGATGAACTCAATGTTGTCCAGCCGCTCAATCGTTTGCAACAGGACATTCCCCAGTTGCCGGGCGATCACGACATAACCCAGCGCGGCCAGACCCTGTCGGGCGGCGGAAAAACGCACCTTCGGGAAACGGCCTTTCTCACTAACATGGATCCGCTCTATCGGCGTGACATGCTCACCCAACTGCGACCACAACCCCAGTGAGTCATAGATGTGCATGGAAGACAGCGACAAGGCGATGCCGCGATCATCATAACCGCAAGCGGCCGTCTGCGGCGTGTTCGCCTCCAGCAGTGCCACTTTGATCTGCCGTCCGCCGAGGGCGCAGGCCAGACTGGCACCGGTCATGCCGCCGCCGGCGATGATGACATCGTAGTCGGGGTTCATATCAGCGGCCTTGCATTCAGCCCGCGGCCATCAGGGCCTCAATCTCGTTGATGCCCTTCGGAACATGTTTGCTGAGGACATCATTGCCATCTTTGGTCACCAGCACATCGTCCTCAATGCGTATGCCGGTGTTCCACCACTTCTTCGCCAACCCCCGTTGCGGCGGGAAATACAGGCCGGGCTCAACCGTCATCGCCATCCCCGGTTCCAGCAGACGCCATTCGGCATCCACCTTGTAGTCACCCACATCATGCACATCCATACCCAACCAGTGACCGGTGCGGTGCATGAAGTACCGGCGGTATGCCTGTTCCTTGATCAATGTTCCGGGCTTGCCTTTCAATATGCCCAGTGCCACCAGACCTTCCGTGAGTACCTTGACCGCGGCCTCATGCGGCTGGTTCCAGTGGTTGCCCGGCTGCACTTTATTGATTGCCGCCAACTGTGCGGCAAGCACCAACTCATAGATCTGCTTCTGCGCCGAACTGAACTTACCATTCACCGGGAAGGTGCGGGTAATGTCACTCGCATACCAGTTGTATTCGGCACCGGCATCAATCAGCAACACATCACCATCCTGCAAGGGCTGATTGTTCTCCACATAATGCAGGATGCAACTGTTGCCGCCGCTACCGACTATCGGCGGGTAAGCCGGGTAACGCGCGCCCTGACGGGTGAATTCATGTGTCAGCTCCGCTTCTATCTGGTATTCCATCATGCCCGGTCGGCACTGTTGCATGGCGCGGATGTGGGCCTTGGCCGAGATCTTCGCCGCCTGCCGCATCTGTTTGATCTCGTAGCGACTCTTGTACAGGCGCATATCATGCAGGAGGTGAGTCAAGGCGATAAACTCGTCGGGGGCATTGACCCCGGTGCGGCTTTTATCCCGCACCTGTTTCACCCAACCCATCACGCGCTGATCAAACGGCGCGTCGTTACCCATCGTGTAGTAGATACGCTCCCGATCCTCCAGGATGCCCGGCAGGATGTCATCCATGTCCGTTATCGGATAGGCATCGTCTGCTTCGTGAATGTCACAGGCCCCTTCCAGACCGAGCATCGGGCCATCCTGAGTCTCAATTTTCTTATCCCGCTCCCGACAAAACAGGACGAACTCGCCGTGCTTGCGACCGGGGATCAAGACCGCAACGGCCTCCGGCTCGGCAAAGCCGGTCAGGTAAAGGAAATCGCTGTCTGGTCTGTAGGGATATGGGACATCCCGGTTGCGGGTGCTGACCGGGGCGGTGGGCAGGATGGCGATGGAGTCATCGCCCATCATGTCCATCAATTTGCGACGGCGGCGGCTGAATTCGCGGGTGTCCATCAGTATATCTTGTCGTAACGTTGAAAAATCTGTTGTTGCATCGCCTAATTATGTCAGTTTTCGGGGTAAAAACCACACTTTTTATTTGCGCTATTTGCCGCACAGCGGATAGACTTGACGGGTAGTGGACAAATGGCTATGTTGTGGCGGATCATTAACGTATGAGACAAAAATGGCAATGGCCCCCCACCAAAGCAGGCTTCGCCTCCTTTGGCTCCCCCTCAAGGGGGGAGCAATAACACCATGAGGAACCCCTAACTGGGGGGGGGTTATGATTGCTCCCCCCTTGAGGGGGAGCCGGTGGCACAAGGGCGTAGCCCGTAGTGGCTCCGGTGGGGGGACTTGCTGAGTTTGTCTCATCAGTACTAATCCGCTACACGGGATTTACCAACGCAACACTCTGATATACACTTGACTTATGACAGAACAAAATCAGGAAAAGATAGAACTGGGGGCCCTGGAGAAACGGGTTGATGAGTTGATCAAGACCGTTGGCGATCTGAAGGCCGAGAACACCGCCCTGCGGGATCAGCAGGAGTCCCTTGTGAGTGAACGTGCCACTCTGATTGAGAAAACCGAGCAGGCGCGGACGCGTATTGAATCGATGATCGCCCGATTGAAGGCGATGGAAACCCATTGATGAGCGATACGCCCAAACCCGTTGTTAGCATCAAGATACTGGACAAGGAATACCTTGTGTCCTGCCAGGAAGAGGAACGCGAGTTGCTGTATAACGCCGCGGCCTATCTGGAAGATCAAATGCAGCAACTGAAGAACAGTGGTAAGGTTGTCGGTACCGAGCGCATTGCGGTGACCGCTGCGCTCAACATTGCCAATGAATTATTGGCACACAAGAAACAGAATGAAGACTACTCTTCCTCTGTTGATTCGCTGGTGCAGCGATTGCAACACAAGATAGATGGTGTCTTGCTTGAAGAGCAGCAGTTACAAATGTAGTTGTATGAATGTGATAAACCAGTTTTGGGTGTCTTCTGCTGTGTTCGTGTTTAGGTCGGTAGAAACTTGAGCCTATTCTACTATTCAGGGGACTAACCGTGATATTGTTGTGCATGCCCTTCGGGGTGGCCTGATATATCACCCGCTGTTCCCACTTGAACTACTTTGGTTCAAGTTCGAGATCTATAACGGCACGGTGGTTGATGCCCAATCTTACGCTGGGGTGAGATGCGGATGGTCAGGCAAGGAACGTCCTGTAAGCGGGGTTATCCGTTTCCTCGGAATAATTTATATCCAGTTGATCAAGAAACTGCTGAAACTCCTGCCGTTGTGCCGACGGCACCTGAATACCCATCAACACACGGCCATAAGCGGCACCATGATTGCGATAGTGAAACAGGCTGATGTTCCAGCGATCGCCCATCAGTTTCAAAAACTGTAACAAGGCCCCGGAGCGTTCCGGAAACTCAAACCGGTACAACACTTCGTCAGTGATGTCTCCGACATGGCCGCCAACCATGTAACGAATGTGCATCTTCGCCACCTCGTTGCGACTCATATCCACGACATCGTAACCCTTGCCCTGCAAACCGGCGATAAGCTGATCCTTTTCCGCCACGCCATCATGCAACTGAATACCGGCAAAGACCCGCGCCTGTTGCCGATCACTGTAACGGTAATTGAACTCGGTGATCTGTCTCGGCCCCAGATCATGACACAGTTTCTGAAAGCTGCCGGGGCGTTCCGGTATGCCGACACAAATCAGTGCCTCCCGCTGCTCACCCAGAGCGGACAATTCCGCTATATGGCGCAAGCGATCAAAATTGACATTGGCACCACTCAGGATAGCCACCAGGGTATTACCGTGAATGTCATGCCCGGCCGTGAATTGCTTCAAGCCGGCCAGCGCCAACGCCCCGGCGGGCTCGGGAATGCAGCGGGTATCCTCAAAAATATCTTTTACCGCCGCGCAGATCTCATCCACGCTGACGGTTACCACCTCATCCAGCAAGGCCCGGCAAATCCTGAAGGTCTCCTCACCGGCCTGCTTGACCGATGCCCCGTCAGCAAAAATACCAATCCGCTCCAGCGTAACCCGCTCCCCGGCATCAAGGGCGGCATGCATGCACGCCGCCTCATCCGGCTCCACCCCGATAATTTTGATCTGCGGATGTTTGTCTTTCATATACAACGCGATCCCCGACGCCAAACCACCGCCGCCGATGGGCACAAAAATATAATCGCAGCCCTGCTGCAACTGCTGTTCCAGTTCCACCGCCACCGTGGCCTGACCGGCAATGATCAACGGGTGATCATAAGGCGGGATATACTCCATACCCCCGGCTTTCGCCACTTCCAGCGCATGTTCGTGGGCCTCGTCATAATTATTGCCGTGTAATATCACCTCGCCCTTGTGTTGCCGCACCGCCTTGACCTTGATCTCGGGCGTAGTCTTCGGCATGACGATGGTGGCAGTCAGCCCCAGTTTGGCCGCCGCCAGAGCGACCCCCTGAGCATGATTGCCGGCGGAAGCGGTGATGACACCCCGGCTCCGCTGCTGCTCGTCCAGAGAGCGCAACAGGTTATACGCCCCTCTTATCTTGTAGGAAAACACCGACTGCTGGTCTTCGCGTTTCAGCCAGACGGCATTATCCAACTGGGCGGACAATTGCGGCATATAATCCAGAGAGGTTTTCTGCGCGACCTCATAGACCCGGGCGTTGGCCTCGTCAATTAATTGTTGATATTCAGGAAACATAGGCAATAAGATAACACTACATCAAACAGAATGCCGAGCCATAATGAAGCAGGATGAGAAAAAACGCCGGGCGGCACAGGCGGCGATAGCGTATATAGAAGATGGCGGCATCGTCGGCGTGGGCACCGGCAGCACCGTTGATTTTTTCATTGATGAGTTGGCGGCGATCAAACAGCGTATTGATTGCACCGTTGCCAGCTCCGATGCCTCTGAAAAAAGGCTGCGAGGACACGGCATACCGGTGGCCGAGTTGAACAGTTGCGGACAAGTTGGCGTCTATGTTGACGGTGCCGACGAGGCGACCCGCAACCTGCACCTGATCAAGGGCGGTGGCGGTGCCCTTACCAGAGAAAAGATCGTGGCCGCCGCCAGTGATAAATTCATCTGCATCGCGGATGATTCCAAACTGGTAAAGAAGCTGGGCGCGTTTCCGTTGCCGGTAGAAGTGATCCCGATGGCACGTGGCTATGTGGCACGGGAGTTGGTCAAACTCGGCGGGCAACCGCAGTTGCGTGAAGGCTTTACTACCGACAATGGCAACATTATTCTGGATGTGCATAATCTGGACATCGCCAACGCCGTAGAACTGGAGCGACAGATAAACCAGATTACCGGAGTGGTATGCAACGGCCTGTTCGCCGCACGGCCTGCAGACCTGCTGTTGCTGGCGGATGATACTGCGGTGACAGAGATTGCATGATTGGTTTGCTGGAAAGAGGGCTGGGGGCTTAAATGCTTTCCCACATAACAAAAGACCTCGGTGTTTCCACCGAGGCCAGCTGTCGACCGGGAATCCCCAATCCTTGGTCAGCATTGTGGCGGCATGGAACTGAAGTGTCAACCCCTTTTTACTCGCCCGGCGTAAAAATCAAGCAAAAACAGCAGATTATCGTCTCGGTCATCTGGACAACGCCTGCTGGACATTCAGGATGGGCTGTTACTGGCACCACAATCCATCCTGACCGCCGACAACAATTCAGGGCTTAATCAAGTGGATCGTTTTACCAGAATAATCAGCCTACACAAAATCCTGGCCTCCCGGCGTACGCCGATTTCACGGCGGGAGCTGGAAGAGAAACTGGAATCCAATCGCTCAACCGTGAAGCGCGCCATTGAGGAAATGCGTGATTTTCTGGATGCACCCATTGCTTATGACCGCACACACAATGGTTATTATTACGACCAGAAACATGGCGAGCACCCATGGGAAATACCGGGGTTATGGTTTAATTCAGATGAACTGTTTGCCCTGCTGACCACACAAAAACTGCTTAGCGACATTCAGCCCGGCCTGCTGGACGACAGCGTCAGCGCATTCAAACAACGAATTGAAAGCCTGTTGCAAGGCATGGAGACGGATAGTCGGGAAGTGTCCAAGCGGGTGAAGATCCTCCAGACAAAGGCGAGGGCAATTGATATTGAGGATTTTCGCAAATTGATAACCGCCCTTGTGCAACGCCGCCAAATCAATGCCGCATACCGCGGACGGGGCCGGAATGAATTGACCGAACGCATGATCTCACCGCAACGCTTGATCTACTACCGGGACAGCTGGTATCTGGATGGCTGGTGTCACCTGCGTAATGGACTGCGTACTTTTTCTCTGGATCGGCTCAAATCCACTTTCATTGATACCAGCAAAGCCCTGGAATTCAGCGATGAGGAACTTGACAAACATTTTGCCCAAACCTTTGGCATATTCGCTGGCCCGGTGAGCGACATTGCCGAATTGCGCTTTACCAGTGAAGCAGCCAAATGGATAGCCGATGAACACTGGCACCCTGAACAGCAGGGCAAAGTGCTGCCGGACGGCCGCTACGAACTCAAAATCCCATACGGAAACCCAACCGAATTGCTACGGGAAATCATGAAATACGGGCCGGATGTTGAGATACTGGCACCGGAATCCCTGCGTCAGCAACTGGCCGAAAAGCTAAAAAAAGCCTGTTCACAATATAGTTAGATGACGGACTTATGGATAGAGCCACCGGTGGGTGTAATAAGGTGGAGGAAAATTTGACTTTGGAGGTTTCACAATGGATAAACACAATTTTATCAAAACACCGATTGGCGTAAGGGGCAAGAAGCCCAGCGAAATGGTCCAACTTGACCATATGACAGTCAACTTCACTGAGGGCACCGCCATCAAAGAATTCAAGATGGCCTGCCCCTCCACCAGTGTCGCCACCATGCGGGCCTGCCGAGTACCAAGACTACTACAAGCACTATCACCCCATGATGGTATTGGATTGGAGACTCCAATGGCGTATTATCAATAACGCATGGCCTGATGGTCTCACATATACTGGTTCGGCAAAAACTGGCGGCGGCAATGAAGGAGACAACATGAGCGTTTCTTCACACTCTCTCTATGAGAACTTGAGCCATGACCGTGGCAATTGGTCAAACGAGGAAGAGCTTCGCGTGAGTTGGCTTAGACGCCTGCAAGACGAACTGAATATCGCATTCCATGCAGAGCAGGATAGAAATGATGCTTCGTATAATCAAGTTATAATAGAGTTCAAGAGCAAAGGCCTATTTCACGGAAAGACCAATAGTCCCGCATTCCAGGAAGCAATTTTTGACAGATTGGGACAATACATACCTCGCCGGGCAGAGCGCGAAGGAATACCAGCTGAAGAATATATTGGTATTGCCATTGATGGCGACCATATTGCGTTTGCGTTTATTAAAGAGGGCTCAATTCATCACCGCAACCTGCTTCCTTTCAACGAAGTGTCAGTTAACCTTGTGGCGCAAGCGTGCCGGGATGCAAAAAGAAGGGCGGTAACTGCCGAAAACCTTGTTGAAGACTTCGGGCATAACTCTAGGGCAGGCCAATCTTTGATGAAAGCATTGGCTAATAAACTTGAAGAGCATTTGAATTGCAAAGATAGAAATAAAACCAGGATGCTCTTTGAGGAATGGGTGTCACTCTTTGGGCAAGTTGCTGACCTGTCGGCTGCTCAAAGGAATGCAGTTAATAAGCAAGTTGCACTGGAATTCAATAACCAGAAAGAGATTGCGAAAATCCTTTTCGTGATTCACACCTACAATGCTTTTGTGATGAAAATGCTCGCCGCAGAAATAGTGTCCGAATATGGGCTGACTGCATACCCTGACTTTTGCGAGCGCCTTCTCGGATACGACGATAATGAACTGCTGATGCATCTGAATCATGATATTGAACAGGGAACTCTCTTCTCTGATGCTCGCATTAATGGATTTGTTGAGGAGGTCATCTTTTCCTGGTACACGGAAGAAGACTTAACAAGCACAGGGGGAGAGATGCTTTTACAGGGCGTAAGGGAGATGCTGACGCAGATTGCCCTGTATAGAATGGACGGCCTTAGTGCGGCACGTTCCAAGGATCTTCTTAAAGCCTTCTATCAATCTATGGTCCCTGAAACGCTCCGAAAAGCACTGGGTGAATTCTATACGCCAGATTGGCTGGTGGATATTTCTTGCGACCGGGCCAGTGTAAAGAACTGGCTCAATCCAAGAGTGCTTGACCCGACTTGCGGTTCCGGTTCTTTCCTGCTTGAAGTAACCCGCAGGAAGCGTGCTGCCGCTGAAAAATCAGGGCTTACGGAAAAAGAGACACTTGAACATATATTGACAACAGTTTGGGGGTTCGATCTAAACCCATTGGCTGTTCAAACAGCAAGAGTGAACTTTCTTATTGCTATTGCTGATCTTGTGGCAGCAGCCCAGACAGAAATAGAAATTCCGGTTATGCTTGCGGATGCGGTGTATTCACCCGCACATATCACTGATTCAGGCGACGACCTGATGGAATATCATATCGGCAGCGATCAGTCGGATTTAGCCTTACTTCTGCCAAGCAGTCTGGTCAATGATAGAGATCACATGAACCGGGTATTTGATGTAATGGAAGATGTTGTTGATGACGAGAATGATTATGACGAAGTAGAGCGCCGAATGCGCTCTCAAGGGGTAGTGTCAAAAGAGGAAGCTGATGCTTGGCGATATTCTCTTGAGACTACTTACAATCAAGTTCTGGAACTTCACAAGCAATCCTGGAATGGCATCTGGTTCAGGATTGTTCGCAATTTTTTCTGGTCGGTTGCTGCTGGCGAGTTTGATCTTATTGTAGGAAACCCCCCTTGGGTGAGGTGGTCAAATCTCCCTGAAAAGTATCGGGAAAGAATAAAAGATACCTGCAAGCACTATGATATTTTCTCGGAAACTCCTTTCCATGGAGGGAACGAACTGGATATATCTGGAATGCTAACCTACACTGTTGGCGATAAATGGTTGAAACTGGGTGGCACATTAGTATTCGTGATTACGCAAACGCATTTTCAATCTCCTTCCTCTCAAGGCTTCCGAAGCTTCAGCATCGGTAAGAAAGCCAATCTTGTTCCTGTTAATGTTGATGATTTAAAAAATCTTAAGCCATTCCCACAGGCTACAAACAGAACTGCCATTATGCGCTTAAAGAAGGTAAAGAGTAATGTTCTTCCTGCTTATCCTGTTCCCTATAAGGTATGGGAAAAAGCCTCTGAATCCAGCGCGGCCATTCCCGATAACTTGACAAAAAATGAAGTGCTGAAACGTGTTGAAATAGGGAACTGGGAAGCTAATCCTGTTGGTGAAGAAAAATCTCCGTGGGCTATTTTGCCACGGGGGCGCTTTAAGGATATGGAAAGCATAAGAAATGGCGCCGATTGGGTTGCTGGCCGCAAGGGAGTTACGGTTGATTTAAACGGAATATACATGGTGAGAATGATTGATGTAAACCGCGAAGAAGGTCTTGTCCAGATAGAAACCCGCCCGGAGGCAGGACGAACTAACATAGGCCCGGCAAGGAAGTTTTGGGTAGAGCCAGACTTGTTATACCCTCTGCTAAAAGGGGCCGCAGACTTTTCGGCTTGCGATTTGCACATTAAGGAGCAGCTATATGTGTTCGTTCCTAATACTGGAATCAACAAAGCATCCTGTGATGCTGCGGTGGCCAGTGTGTCCGCACTCAAGAAAACCACCGATTTTTTCAAAAGATATAAAGAACTATTAGAGCAACGCTCCACTTACCGACTAAGGCAAGGCGACGCCCCATACTATGCAATCTACAATGTCGGAGACTACACCTTCTCACCCTACAAGGTTGTTTGGGCTGAAATGTCTAGCGCTTTCAAGGCAACCGTGGTTGAGAGCGGTAAAGTGCCACTAGTCGGCAAGCGCATTTATGTGCCGGACCACAAAATCTACTTTGCTAATTTTCAGGACAGAGGCATAGCGCATTTTGTTTGCGGGCTTTTGAATTCAGGTTTGGTGCGCGAGTATCTTGCTAGCCACCTGATAAAAATTTCAGTGGGCAATATATTCAAACACCTCAAGTTGCCGGAATTTTCACCTGACGACAACCGGCATAATGAGCTTTTCAGGCTAAGCCTCGCAGCGCACAAGACAACCAATCACGAGCGGAAGGCAACATTGCTGGCGGAGATGTCAGAGTTAGCTGAGTTCATATTGACAGACGGGTTCTAGGCTAACCTCAGGGTCGCCACTGACAAGAACACCTGCAACAGGCTCCCTGATGGTCTCACATATACTAATTCAGTGCGAGGTATTGACATTCACAATTTGATCAGTTGCCATGCCACACCACGATCAATTTTCGACAGAGGGTATCATTCTATGAGCAAGCGCGACACTTACAAATATCACCAGAAGGTGGGGAACCGAATTGTCCACACTGGTATTACCAATGATCTTGAGCGAAGAGAAGGAGAACACCAACAAACATGGTCCAAAAGTCACATTAACCAAGTTGGGCGGCGGACCACGGAAGAAGCAGCCCTCAAATGGGAGGATGAGCAACGAAAGGCAGGCAAGCCTACAGAGGCCTGAACCTCTAGGAGATAGTAACCATAGCGAATGCCTCGCAAACTACCAATCCCTACCCCCCAAAAACTCCGCAGACAACCGCGCCTCCTCGCTACCCGGCTCCGGTTGCCAGTCATATCTCCATGTCGCCTGTGGCGGTAGCGACATCAGTATCGATTCCGCCCGTCCCCCGGATTGCAAACCAAACAAAGTCCCTCTGTCATACACCAGATTGAACTCAACATAACGCCCACGGCGGTAATGTTGAAACTCGGTGTGCTGTGCAGAAAACGGTGTGTCGCAACGCCTTTCCACTATCGGACGATAAGCCTGCATAAAGTGATTGCCCACACTTTGCATAAAAGCGAAACTTTTATCAAAACCCCACTCATTCAAATCATCAAAAAACAGGCCGCCAATCCCTCTGGTCTCGTCGCGATGTTTAAGATAAAAATATTCATCACACCACTTCTTATATTTGTCATACACCCCCTCACCAAAATCAGCACAAGCGGCACGGGCGACCTGATGCCAATGTTTGGCATCCTCAACAAAGCCATAACAAGGTGTCAGATCAAAACCGCCACCGAACCACCAGACGGGCTCCGCACCCGGCTTCTCAGCCAGAAAAAATCGCACATTCATGTGGCTGGTAGGAACAAACGGATTAAGCGGATGTATGACCAGCGACACACCCAGGGCCTGGAATGAGCGTCCGGCCAGATCGGCGCGCCGGGCCGTGGCGCTGGCGGGCAACCCGGCCCCGCGGACCTCGGAGAAATTGACCCCGGCCTTTTCAAATACGGCGCCCTGTTGCATGATTCGGCTATCCCCGCCGCCGCCCTCCTGCCGTTGCCAGACATCGCTGTGAAAGCGGCCTGTGCCATCTATGGCGGCAAGCCCGGCGCAAATATCCTGTTGCAGGGCCTGCAAATACGCCCTCACCTCATCAATTTTGACTGTTGCTGACACGTTATGGCCTTCCTGAATTCAATTACCGGCTTCAGTAATGTATCCTACGCACTTTACTCCTGTTGAGAAAGCCACAAATGTCTGTTGAACGCAGCGCCACCATTGAGCGCAATACCAAAGAGACCCGCATAACCGTCAATATCAACCTTGATGGCACGGGTAAAGCCGAGTTGCAGATAGGGATCCCTTTCCTTGAACACATGCTGGAGCAGATCGCCCGTCATGGTGCGATTGATATCACTATCAAGGCACAGGGGGATCTTGAGATTGATGCGCATCACACCGTTGAGGATGTCGGCATCACCCTGGGTCAGGCCCTGGCCAAGGCGCTGGCGGATAAAAAAGGCATCCGCCGTTACGGTCACGCCTACGTGCCGCTGGACGAGGCCCTGTCGCGGGTGGTGCTGGATTGCTCCGGCAGGCCGGGTCTGGAATATCTGGTGAAGTATCCGCGCGCCCGGGTCGGCGATTTTGATGTGGATTTGATTTATGAATTCTTTCAGGGTCTGGTCAATCACGCCATGCTGACCTTGCACATTGACAACATACGCGGGCGCAATTCGCACCACATCGCCGAGACGATCTTCAAGGCCTTCGGCCGCGCCCTGCGCGTCGCTGTTGAGATCGATCCGCGCATGCAAGGTATGTTGCCATCAACCAAGGGCTCACTCTGACCCGCACAGAATAATGGAATCCGTAGCCGTTATTGACTATGGCTCAAGCAACCTGCGCTCTGTTGCCAAGGCCCTGGACACCGTTGCCGCCGGCAAATACAAGATCACCGTCAGCGATGATTTTGCCCTTATCAGGACGGCGGACCGCATTGTCTTCCCCGGCCAGGGCGCCATCCGCCAATGCATGCAGGCCCTGCTCAGCCAGGGCTATGTTGATCTGCTGACCGAGTGCATCAACAACAAACCGTTTCTGGGGATTTGCCTCGGCCTGCAAACCCTGCTTGATTTCAGCGAGGAAGACGACGGGGTCAAAGGCCTGGGGATCATCCCCGGTACAGTGAAACGTTTCCCGGACGACAGCGGCCCGGAATACAAAATCCCGCACATCGGCTGGAACCGGGTGGCGCAAAGCCCGCACCCGTTATGGCAGGGCATCAATGACAAGGAGCGGTTTTATTTTCTACACAGCTACTATGTGGCGCCCGAGCAGCAGGAGCATGTCGCCGGCAGCACGGAATATATGCTCAAGTTCACCGCCGCCGTCGCCCGCGATAACCTGTTTGCCATCCAGTTTCATCCGGAGAAAAGCCAGCGCGCCGGTTTGCAGTTGCTGAGCAATTTTCTCAACTGGCGCCCATAAAAAAAGCCGTCTATCCGGACGGCTTTTCTAATTCGGCCCTGATCAGGGCTGATAAACAAGGTTCAAGCAACCGCGTCTTTCAATCCTTTCAGAGGCGTGGCACGGACGGAATTGGTCTCCGGCCTGGCCTTGATCATGATACTCTCGCCGGTAAAGGGGTTGGTGCCCAGACGTGCTTCTCTGGCGGGTTTGGTAACACGCCGCAGCTTCACGCTCATGGAAGGAATGGTGAATTCGCCGGAACCTTTTTTCTTCAAGTGCCTTGTCGCCAAATCCGCCAGGGAATCGAGGACGGCACCGACTTCTCTTCTGGTCAAGCCGGTTTCTTGTGCGATGTCGCTTAGAATTTGCGATTTGGTTTGTTTCTTTGCAATGTTTGCAGGTCGTTTACTCATGATGACTCCTTAGTGTTGTTAGTTAGTATTGATCAGAATAAAATCCTGAATAGTGTTTTTGGAATTATGATTCTTAGCCCTGAATACATCAGGACAGGTTCAATTATGCTATGTATAAGCCATAAGATTCAATCCCTAAATGCAAAAAATTTTAGATTTATATCAGATGATTTCGTGATAAGAATGTATCACCATAATTCAACGCTGTAAGTGTTTGAAAATCTAAGAAATCCAAAATCGCATTTTTGGCTGTCATACTCCGGCGATGTTCGGGTGGTGCCCGCCGGGGTGCCATTCGCCTTGGGGCGAGGTGCCGATTCCGGCCTCAGCCGGGGGGATGGCATCCCGATTTTGCCTAACTTTCCCGCAGCACCGCACGGTGGGCGATGTCCTTGCGATAGAACATTCCCGGGCAACTTATCTGTTGCACAGCATGGTAGGCCCTGTCTCTTGCCGCGGTGACATCATCGCCCAGTGCCGTTACGCATAACACCCGGCCACCGTTGGTTACAATATCCGTCCCGGATTTTTTGGTGCCGGCGTGAAAAACTTTGACGGCCTCAGCGAAGTCGCTGTCCAGACCGCTTATCACATCGCCTCTGGCGACATCGGCGGGATAGCCCGCCGCCGCCATCACCACACCCACCGCCGCCCGCTTGTCCCAGGCTATTTTGGCCTTATCCAGGCGGTGCTCAACGGCCAGCCGACACAGCCCGGCCAGGTCGCTCTGCAGGCGTAGCACGATGGCCTGGGTCTCCGGGTCGCCCAGGCGGCAATTGAACTCCAGCACCTTTGGGGTGTTGCCCGCATCAATCATCACACCGGCATACAGGAAGCCGGTGTAAGGCATGCCGTCCGCCTGCATCCCTTTGATAGTCGGCATAATCACCTGCTGCATGATCGTTGCATACACCTCCCCGGTCACCACCGGGGCCGGAGAGTAGGCACCCATGCCGCCGGTGTTCGGGCCCTTGTCGCCATCGTCACGGGCCTTGTGATCCTGAGAGTCGGCGAAGGCCAGCACCTGCTCGCCGTCGCTCATCACGATAAAGCTCGCCTCCTCGCCGGTGAGGAACTCCTCTATCACCACCCGCCGACCGGCCGCGCCGAAGCGGTCCGCCTGTAACATATCGGCCACCGCCGTCTCGGCCTCGGCAACGCTTGTCGCCACCACCACACCCTTACCCGCCGCGAGGCCGTCCGCCTTCACGACAACCGGCGCGCCCAGCTTGTGGATATAGGCGCGCGCTGCATCAACATCGGTGAAGCTGGCATAGTCCGCCGTGGGGATGTCGTGGCGTCGCATGAAGTCCTTGCAGAAGGTCTTGGAGCCTTCCAGTTGCGCGGCCTGTTGTGATGGCCCGAAACAGGCCAGACCGGCCTCGGCAAACGCATCGCTTATGCCCGCGACCAGCGGCGCCTCGGGGCCGACGATAGTCAGGTCAATGGCTTGCTCGCGGGCGAACGCGATCAGGGCGGGGATGTCCCCGGCGTCAATCGGGACATTGACGAGTTTGTCTTCCAGCGCGGTGCCGGCGTTGCCGGGTGCCACGAACACGGTTGCAACATCGGCGGACTGTGCCGTCTTCCAGGCCAGGGCGTGCTCGCGCCCTCCTCCGCCAACGATTAGCACGTTCATTACGGCACTCTGGCCTAATGACGAAAGTGACGCATGCCAGTGAAGACCATCGCCATACCGTGTTCGTCAGCCGCGGCGATCACTTCCGCATCCTTGACCGAGCCGCCGGGCTGGATGACGGCCTTGACACCAACCGCCGCCGCGGAATCAATGCCGTCCCGAAACGGGAAGAAGGCGTCCGAGGCCATTACCGATCCCGCCACCTCCAGGCCCTCATCCTGCGCCTTCAGGGCGGCTATCCTGGCACTATAGACACGGCTCATCTGCCCGGCACCGATGCCGATGGTCATCTGCTCCTTCGCATACACGATGGCGTTGGACTTGACATGTTTCACCACCCGCCAGGCGAACAGCAAGTCGCGCAACTCCGCCGCTTCCGGTTGCCGCCGGGTGACGACTTTCAGATCATCCGGGCCAACCAGGCCGGTGTCACCATCCTGAACCAGCAACCCGCCGCTGATCCGCTTCAACTCAAGCTGCCGCAGGCCAGCAGACCGCTCACCCGTCTGTAACAGCCGCACCTTGTTCTTTGCCGAGACCGCCGCCCGTGCCTGCCCGATCACGCCGGGGGCGAGGATGACCTCCACGAACTGGCGTTGCAGGATCAGTTTTGCCGTGGCCTCGTCCAGCGGTCGGTTGAAGGCGATGACGCCACCATAAGCGGAGACCGGATCGGCCTTGTGGGCCTTGTCGTACGCCTGCTGGATATTCTCTGCGACGGCCACGCCGCAGGGGTTGGCGTGTTTGACGATCACACAGGCGGGCTCGCTAAAGGCGAGCGCACATTCCAGCGCCGCATCAGCATCGGCGATGTTGTTGTAGGACAGGGGCTTGCCCTGTAACTGTTCGGCGGCGGCCAGCGTGCCGACGGCCGGTGCCGCCTCGCGGTAGAAGGCCGCGGACTGGTGGGGGTTCTCGCCATAGCGCAGGTCTTCCGCCTTGCTGAACTGGCTGGTGTAGGTCTCCGGGTACATCAGTGGTTCGCCTTCAAGCTCGCGCGCGCCCAAATAATTGGCGATGTTGGCATCATAATTCGCGGTATGGGCGAAGGCTTTTTTTGCCAGATTGAAACGCATTTCCGCACTGAGTTGGCAATCGTGATCTTGCAACTCATGGAGTACCGCCTCGTAATCATTGACATCAACCAGTACGCCAACATGCTGATGGTTCTTCGCCGCCGAGCGCAACATGGCCGGGCCGCCAATATCAATGTTCTCAATGGCCGTGGCCAGACTGCAATCAGCACGGCTCACGGTTTGCTCAAAGGGGTAGAGATTCACCACCAGCAGATCAATCGGGGCGATGTCATGTTGTTGCATAACTTCGGCATCCTGCTCACGCCGACCTAACAGCCCGCCGTGGATTTTTGGATGCAAGGTCTTGACCCGCCCGTCCATGATCTCGGGGAAACCGGTGTGGCTGGAAACATCGCTGACCGCAATGCCGTTTTCCTGCAACAGCTTGCAGGTGCCGCCAGTGGAAAGCAGGGCAATGCCGAGGGCATCCAGACCACGGCAGAGTTCAACCACCCCCGCCTTGTCGGAAACACTGATTAGTGCCCTGGAAACCTTACTCATCGCAATCCATTCTGGTCGGTGCTAACCACTTAAACCATACTTCCTTAGACGGCTACGCAAGGTAGCCCTGTTCAAGCCCAGTGCCCTGGATGTTTTGCTGATGTTGCCCTTGTATCTGGTCAACATGGCTTCAAATAATGGCCGCTCCACCTGGGCGATCACCAGCTCATACAAACCGGTTGCCTCGTGCCCGTCCAGATCGTGAAAATATTTTTCCAGTGCCTGCTCCACACATTCGCCCAGATTTTGTTTGGTCTCTTCAAGTTTGCGGGACTGCTGTTTAGCTTTCATTTTTGTTTTTATCTACTCTACTAAATTCTACTGATTTGATTTTTATTCTAACCGATGTCGCATCCTGTCCCCGGCGACTACAAGATATAATAATAACGGCTTATCAAATATGTGCAAGCCGCTTGAGAAAAAAGACTACTTGCTGCCCAGCTTGCCCTCCAGATAGTGTATATCCGTGCCGCCCTCCTGAAAGGCGTGATCGTCCAGCAGTTTTCTGTGCAGGGGGATGTTGGTGCTAATGCCTTCTATCACGATCTCGGACAGGGCCATGGACATCCTGGCCAGAGCCAGCTCACGAGTCTCGGCGTGGGCGATGAGTTTGCCTATCATCGAGTCATAATGCGGCGGGATGCTGTAACCGTCATAAATATGGGTCTCCATCCTGATACCGGGGCCACCGGGCTGATGGATATGCGTCACCTTGCCCGGTGAGGGCATGAAAGTCTCCGGGTCTTCGGCGTTGATGCGGCATTCAATGGCATGACCGCTGAGGCGGATATCCTGCTGGCGGCAGTCCAGTGCCTCGCCGTTGGCAATGCGTAACTGCTGTTTGACGATGTCCATACCGGTAATCATCTCCGTCACCGGGTGTTCCACCTGAATGCGGGTGTTCATCTCTATAAAGTAAAATTCGCCGTCCTGATACAGGAACTCCACCGTGCCGGCGCCGCGATAACTGATTTGCTTGCAGGCCTTGACACAAACAGCCCCTATCTTCTCCCGCGCCTCCGGCGTGATGCCCGGTGCCGGTGCCTCCTCAATCACCTTCTGGTGCCGACGCTGCATGGAGCAATCCCTTTCCCCGAGGTGAATGACATTGCCATGCTCGTCCGCCAATACCTGTATCTCAACATGCCGCGGATGATCCAGAAACTTTTCCATATACACCGTATCATCGCCGAACGCGGTGGCCGCCTCCGCCCGCGTCAGCGACACGGCGTTTCTCAGGCTGGCCTCCCGATGCACCACCCGCATACCGCGCCCGCCGCCGCCGCCTGATGCCTTGATCATGACCGGATAGCCGATCTCCCGCGCCACATGCATCATCTCATCCAGATCATCGCTGATCGGGCCGTCCGAGCCGGGCACGCAGGGCACGCCGGACTTTTGCATTACCTCGCGGGCGGATATCTTGCTACCCATCAAACGGATGGTCTCGGCCTTCGGGCCGATGAACACGAAGCCACTGTTCTCCACCCGTTCGGCGAAGTCGGCGTTCTCGGCGAGAAAGCCGTAGCCCGGGTGGATCGCCGCGGCGTTTGTTACCTCGGCGGCGCTGATCACCGCCGGGATGTTGAGATAACTCTCTGTGGAAATGGCCGGGCCGATGCAAACCGCTTCATCGGCCAGCAAGACATGTTTTTGTTCCCGGTCTATTTCGGAGAACACCGCGACCGTTTTGATCCCCAACTCATGGCAGGCGCGCAAGATGCGCAACGCGATTTCACCGCGGTTGGCGATGACGATTTTATCCAGCATGGCAGGCGCCGGGCGGGGGGATAATCACGACTGCCTGAGCACAAACAACGGCTGGCCGTATTCCACCGGCTCGCCGTTTTCCACCATGATCTTGCTGACGGTGCCGCCGGTCTCCGCCTCAACCTGGTTCATGATCTTCATCGCTTCAATCACGCACATGACATCTCCGGCCGCTACCGTCTGCCCCAACTCCACGAAGGGTGCCCTGCCCGGTGCCGATGCCTCATAGAAGATGCCTACCATCGGGGATTCGACGATGTCGCCTTCCGGCTCGGCCTCCGGTGTGGGTGGTTTGCTGTCGGTGGCTGTTTCCGCTATGCCCGGGTTGCTGTCGGCGGGGCGCGCGTTGTCGCCGACCTGGATTACCTGCTGCGGCACTGACGAAACGGCGGCTTCCGGGGCGGACGAGACGCGGCTGATCCTGACGGATTCCTCGCCTTCGTGGATTTCTATTTCCGAGACCTCGGACTCTTCCAGCATCTCAATCAGTTTTTTTACTTTGCGTATGTCCATCGGTCTGTTCTCAGCCGCCCAGCTTTTCAGTCGCGACCTGCAATGCCAACTGGTAGCCCTGCGGCCCTGCCCCGGTGATCAGGGCTACCGCCACATCGGAGAGATAAGAGTGCCGCCGGAATTCCTCCCGCGACAGGACGTTGGACAAATGCACCTCAATGAACGGGATGCTCACGCCCAGCAGGGCATCGCGCAGGGCGATGCTGGTGTGGGTCAGGGCGCCGGGGTTGATGATGATGAAGCCCACCCCGTCTGTGCGGGCCTGTTGGACCCGATCCACCAGCACATGCTCGGCGTTGGATTGCAGGCTTTCCAGCTCATGCCCCGCCTGCTTTGCCGCCGTTGCCAGCCCGGCATTGATGTCCGCCAGCGTGGCTGTGCCGTAGATTTCCGGCTCCCGCTGCCCCTGCAGGTTCAGATTCGGGCCGTGTAAAACGAGGATTTTCGCCATTATTTTGCTCTCTGTTTTGGGGTGTTTTGCGTATTTTAGCAGAAAATCGGTGCAAGATAGCAGATTTTTCCGGGTTGGCCTCTTATTACAACAGGGCGGTAACAAGCCGCTCGGCCTGCTCCCGTGTCAGGGGGCCGGCCCGGGCGTATTGGACCCGGCCCTGTCGGTCTATCATCACGGTGTAAGGCAGGCCACCGGATTCGTTGCCGAGGCTTTCGGCGAGTTTGATCACCTCCAGCTCACCGGCCAGAATCGGGTAGTTGATGCCGAACTCGGCGACGAAGTCATGCACCTCTTGCGGCTGTTGCAGGGCGATGCCGACAAATTGCAGACCGGCATCGGTGTATTGTCGTTGCAGGGCGATGAACACCGGGATCTCGTCGCGACAGGGCGGGCACCAGGTAGCCCAGAAGTTCAGTACCACTACCTGTCCCCGCCACTCCGACAGGGAGCGCATCGTGCCTTGCAGGTCCGGCAGCGAGAACGGCGGTGCGGCATCGCCCGGTAGTCGTGGCTTGACCGTGCTTGCGGGGGTGGGCGGGTTGAGGGGATCGGCTGTTGCGACCCGTTGTCTGTGTTGCAGATAAAACCCGGCCCAACCGGAGGCCAGCATCAGTGCCAACACGGTTGCGGTGAGCAACAGGTTTTTGCTCACGGCGAGACCCGGTGCAGATGTTCAAGAAAAGTGGCGGGGGGGACGAAACCCAGCAGGCGCATATTTCGGAACTCGGTGTGATTGATGTCAAAGAACAGCATCGCCGGGGGGCCGTAGAGATTGAAGTGGGACAGGATCGTTTGATCCTCGGCATTGTTGGCGGTTACATCTACTTGTAACAACACGAAAGAGCTGAGCAGTTTTTGCCGCACGGCGGTGTCGGTGAAGGTCTTGCGTTCCATCTCTATGCAGGCCACGCACCAGTCGGCGTAAAAATCCAGCATAACCCGGTTGCTGTTGGCACCGGCCATGCGTATTTCATCATTCAGATCCCTCAGGGTTTCCACCCGTTTGAACGGCAGGGCATGATGTTTGGTCACGGTGCCGGTGAAGGGTTGCAAGGGGCGGAACTTGTCGTTGGCTCCGGCAATGGCACCGACTACCAGACTGATGCCGTAGATCAGCAGGATGATACCGAGTCCCTTGCCGCATTTCTTCCAGCCGGTGGGGGCGCGGCTCAGTGCGCCCAGATACAGGGCGGAGCCGATGCACAGCGCGCCCCAGAGCAACAGTGCCGCCGGTGTCGGTATGACCCGCTCCATAAACCAGACGGCGACGCCCAGCATGATTATCCCGAACAGCGTCTTGATGGATTCCATCCAGGCACCGGCGCGGGGTAACAGGTAACCGGCGGACGTGCCGACAAGCAACAACGGCACACCGAAACCCATCCCCATACAAAACAGTGCCGCACCGCCGAGGGCGGCATCGCCTGTCTGGCTGATGTATAACAGCGCGCCGGCCAGAGGGGGAGCCACGCAGGGGCCGACGATGATCGCGGACAGCGCGCCCATCAGCGCCACCCCGTGCCAGCTGCCGCCGGCTTGGGAATCCAGTGCGCTATACAACCGGGTCTGTATCGCCGTCGGCAACTGCAATGGGTAGAGGCCGAACATGGACAGGGCCAGCAACACGAACACCAGACTGAATGCGCTGATTGCCCAGATGTTTTGTGCCGCGGCCTGTATGTTTATCTGGAATGAGGCGGCGAGTATGCCCAGCAAGGCGTAGATCAATGCCATGCTTGCTACATAGATCAGTGACAGGGTGAGGCCTTTGGTCGGGGAGAGCGTGGCCGACTGGCCGACGATGATGCCGGACAGGATCGGGATCATCGGGAAGACGCAGGGCGTGAGTGAAAGCAGCAAGCCGAACAGGAAGAAGGCGAACATGTTCAGTAACAAGCCGCTGTTTTTGAGTCTCTCGGTGATTTGATCCTGCGCGGACATGGGGGCCGGTGCCGCGCCCAGCGCGCCTGTTTGGACGGCGGGCAGACTGTCCGGGAATGTCAGGCTGACGGTTTTTTTGATCGGCGGGTAACAGATCGCGCCCTCCTTACAGCCCTGATAGGCGATTTCAAAATCGGCCCTGCTGACCTGCCGCTCCAGCAACGGCACGACAAACTCCACCAGCCCGATGTTCACCTCCACCTCGCCGAAGGCCGCATCCTGTTTGAGCTTGCCGCGCGGGGCCTGCCACTCGCCCAGTTTCACATCCGCCGAGCTGACGCCGAAACGATGCCGGTAAAGGTAATAACCCTCGGCGACCTGCCAACTCAGCAACACCTGATCCGGCCCCAGAGGGTGGGCATTGAAGATGAAGGCCTGTTCCGGATTCAGTATCTCCCCGGCACTACCGCCGGGGGCGGTATCCAGCAATTTCTGTAACCGCTCGGCGACCGTCTCCGCATGGGAAACAGGGGCGAGCAGGGCAATGAGTAATAAAAGGTGTTTCATTATGGAACCGGTGGTTTTGTCCGCTACATTCTGCCAATAGATCAGTATAATCTCCAACCAGACAAACCTCCGGTTTTTTCCATGCCTGTTTTTAAACTGCTGTTCCTGCTATTCCTGCTTGTTCCCGTATTGGAAATCTATCTGCTATTGCAGGTGGGAGGCCTGATCGGCGTCGCCCCGACAGTGGGCCTGATCGTACTCACCGCAGCACTGGGGGCTCTGTTGATACGCGTGCAGGGGCTACATACCCTCGCCGTAATCCAGACCAAGCTACAACAACAGGAGATGCCCGCCCTGGAACTGATCGCCGGGCTGATGCTACTAATCTGCGCCGCCCTGTTGCTCACCCCCGGTTTCTTCACCGACGGCATCGGTTTTCTGGTGCTAATCCCCGGCATACGTCACTGGCTGGCATCCAGAGTGCTCCAGTATCTGGCAAAACGGCAGGAAGATGGCACGATAATTATTGAAGGTGAGTATCGGGAAGTTAAGGA
>JBPCXW010000180.1:0-5983 GCA_051008185.1 Gammaproteobacteria bacterium | reverse complement strand
GATCAGAAGCTGCGGAAGGAACCGACCTTGTGGCATCTCGTATTCCTGCTAACGGTCTTGATCACGAAGAATGCCTTCGTGTCGGAACACTTGAATCGCTTGGCGCGCTTGAACCGGCATTTGGGGCTGCGGCCGAGCATTATCGAGATATTCTTGGTCGCGATATTGATCACCGCCACACTATCGCGCACGCGCCACCAATTTCGGACGGCGCCGCACTAGCGTTGGTAGGTGCCGAAGGGGCTGTTGATACGAAGCCAAGGGCACAAATCGTAGCCTGCGCCGAAGTAGGTGGCGATCCCGCCGAGTCGTTAACGGCAGGTTTTGCAGCGATGGGGCGCGTATTTGAGCACTCTGGTCTATCGCTAGACGATATGGACCGAATTGAGTTTATGGAGGCGTTTGCCGTTAGTATTGTGAAATTTATGCGTGACTATGAGGTTTCACCAGAGAAGGTCAATGTCGGTGGTGGGCATCTGGCTAAGGGGCATCCTTTGGGTGCATCGGGAGCAATCCTGGTGTCTGCTTTATTGGATGCGTTAGACGCAGCCAATGGTCGATATGGCATTGTTGTTGCAGCGGGTGCATCCGGTATTGGTAGCGCCATGATTGTTGAGCGAATGGGGTAGCAAACATGAATGAAGATCAAAAACGAGCCGACCTGGTTACGAAACATAAGGCGACACTTGAGCAAGCCGTTGATGCAGTTAAAACACGCAAAAGCTGGAGCCCTTATAAGGATTCTCCATCCACAAAATTCCACGGGCTGGAAAAGCCCAAAGCGGGTAAGGCGGCGTTTGAAGTACGCTTGAATCAACCTTTTCTAATTGATTTGCCCGGCATTAACAATTGGTCGGGGGAAGAGGTTTCACCATTTACCCAAGAGCCGCTAAACATTACGTACCCGCTATGTGACCCCGAATGCATTATTGACGCGGCAAAAGCGAGCATGGTCGATTGGGCTAAAACAGCGCCCGACCTGAGAATTGCACTGTGTATAGAAATGGCTGATCGACTGTACGACATAAATTTCGAAATGGCGCATTCGATCATGCACGTCGCTGGGCAAAGTTACACCCAAGCCTTCAGTGGTTCAGGGCCGAATGCGCTTGATCGCGGTATCGAAGCTCTGGCCTATTCGGCTATTGCCATGAGCAATGTCGCACCGAAGGCTGAATATCACAGAAATTTCGGTGCCGATCAGGTGGCACTTGAAAAAACCTATACGCTGGTTCCGCGTGGTGTTGGTCTCGTTATTTGCTGTGCGTCGTTCCCGACCTGGAATGCCTATCCTGCTATGTTTGCCAGTTTGGCAGCGGGCAATCCGGTGGTCGTTAAGCCTCATCCGAGTGCTATTTTGCCGATGGCGATTGTTGTTGAAACGGCTCGGGCGACATTGGTTGAATTTGGCTTTGACCCCAACCTCGTCACACTGGCTGCTGACACATTGGCCGAACCAGTCTCGGGCAAATATGTTGAACACCCTGCGGTACAGATTATCGATTTCACCGGTAGCCCTCGGTATGGCAGCCATTTAGAGAGCACTGTTACCGGCAAGCTGCTTTACACGGAAACCGCTGGTGTTAATAGCGTTGTCGTCGAATCAGTAGATTCGCTGGCCGAGTCGGCGCGTGCTATAGCTCGTGCATCAAGTCTTTTCTCGGCGCAAATGTGTACCAGCCCGCAAGTAGTTTATGTGCCAAAAGACGGCATCAATACGGCCGATGGTCATGTTAGTTTTGACGATGTGGCCAGCGCTATTGTCAGTGAAATTGATGCCATCGCGGTCAATCCGGTAGTGGCTGCTGGAATTATGGGGGCCGTACAGGGCCAGGTCAGTCTTGACGTTGTTGCTGAAGCTGAAGCCATGGCCGCGCACGAAGGGTTGCCTGTTTTGAGACATGCCACACCGTATGATCATCCGGATTTCCCGAATGCGCGTACGCGGTCACTGCTGGTCATTTCAGTTAAGCCAGAACACAAGGAAATGTATGCCGAGGAGCGATTCGGGCCAGTGCTGTTTATTGTCGCGGCAGAGAGTGGCGATGTGGCAGCGGATGAAGCGACTGAGCTGGCGCGAACACGCGGCACGATCTCCTGTTATATGTACTCTACCGACGAAGCGTTTATTGACCGCTGGGTTGATGTTTACGCGCAAGTAGGCGCTAACCTAACGATTAATCTTACGGGCGCTATGTGGATCAACTTCGCCGCCGCCTATAGCGACTACCACGTAACGGGGCTTAATCCGGCCGGTAACGCCTGTTTGGCGGACCTTTCCTTTGTGGCATCACGCTTTCGCATAGCGCAAAGACGCCGGCCGATTATTGAGAACGTGGCGTGAGTGAAGGTACCTATATCGTAGGGGCGTCAATGACGCCTTTCGGTAAGCGATTGGATGACACCGTTAAGTTACTTACTTCCCAAGCCGTTCATGACGCATTGCAAGATGCAGGCATTGAGAAAGAGGCCGTTCAGGCCGCGTGGTTTTCAAATACCCGCCAACCCATGCTGGAGGGGCAAAATACTATACGCGGGCAAATCGCATTAAGAGCGGCAGGTATTGAAGGCATTCCCATCGTCAATGTTGAGAATGCCTGTGCATCTGGCTCTACTGCTGTGCACCAGGCGATGACCGCCATACGAGCGGGTATGGTTGATGTTGCTCTGGTTGTTGGCGCTGAAAAGATGGTTTACAAGGACAGGCCCGAGAAAGTTGCGGCGGCCTTTGCAGGGGGCACTGACATCCATGACCGGGACAGTGTACTTGACTACATCGTATCTATTGGTGGTGAGAAACCGGAGCCCGACCGTAGTATGTTCATGGATTTGTATGCGGCACAGGCCCGCGTACACATGGACCGCTTTGGTACAACACAAGAAGATTTTGCGCGTATTGCGTCTAATACCCATTGTCATGGGCAACATAATCCGAAAGCTCAGTACCGTACACCTTTTACTGTCGAGGCTGTGCTGGCCGATAAATCGATTGTCTATCCATTTACCCGTGCAATGTGCGCGCCTGTCAGTGATGGCTCGTCGGCGCTAGTCTTATGCAGTGAAAAAGCGCTTAAGCGCATCGGTGGCTCGCGAGCCGTTCGTCTTCGTTCGATTGCGCTGTTGAGTACGATTACGAGGGATAAATTTGATTATGTCAATCATATCAGCCGCCGCGCTGCGCTAGCGGCGTATCAGGATGCTGGCGTTGACCCCGAGGATGTCGATCTTGTTGAAGTGCACGATGCAACGGCGTTTTCTACTGTGCAGCAAATCGAAAATCTTGGCTTGTGTAAGCAGGGAGAGGTCGGAGCTTGTCTCAGGAATGGCGATTTTAAAATAGGTAGTCGCGCACCTGTAAATCCTTCCGGTGGTTTGCTAGCGAAAGGACATCCCGTCGGTGCGACCGGTATCGCGCAAATGTTTGAGTTGGTTACACAGCTTCGCGGCGAGGCCGGGCTCAGGCAGGTGGAGGGGGCTAGAATGAGCGTTGCAGAGAATGGCGGCGGTTTTCTGGGTGTTGAGGAAGGTGTGACGACAGTGGCAATACTGGAAAAATCGTCGCACTGATTGAGAAAAAGAAATGACCACACCTAGTGACAGGTTTTTTCCCCGGCATCGAGCGTTTCAGATTTTCTTTGCTCTATTGATCGGCGTATCTGCTTGCAGCGTTCTGGCACAGATTTCCTCACAAATTGCACAAGACGATGATGCTTGCAGCGGCATAAAAGTACCGTCGCGGGTGACGCTTGAGGCATCCCCCTCCTGGCAACAATTTGAAACTTTGCCACGTTATTGTCGCGTGCGCGGTACGATTGCCGAGCGTATTCAGTTTGAGATGCGCTTACCTGAAGAATGGAACGGTCGTTTTATGATGGCTGGCTGTGGCGGCTATTGCGGAACTTTGTTGCCCGACAAACCTGGCCATTCTAACTCCATTAATGAGGCGCTGAAGCGAGGCTACGCGGCGATCAGTCACGACTCTGGTCATCAAGCTGATAGTTGGGAAGTTGATTGGGCCTATGACGACACTGAGGCGTTAGAACTCTGGGCTCACAAGGTGCTACCACTGGTGGCAGGTGTGGGCATCGAACTTACGGAAGCAATGTATAACGAGTCGCCTGATTACCGATATTTTTCTGGCTGTTCCAATGGTGGCCGACTGGGTCTGATGGCAGCTCAAAGATACCCCGATCTGTTTGATGGCATTGCTGCCGGTGCCCCTATACTGGATCTCAGTGGCACTGCGGGATTATGGGGCAACTGGATGATTGACCAGACTGGTGCGGAAAAGTCTGTCGTTTTGCCTACCGAAAAAGTGGCCTTTGTTAAGGAAGTAGTGATGGCTCAGTGTGATGCGATCGACGGTCAGAGCGACGGAATCATCAATGATCCTCACGCATGCAGCGTTGACTTTACTGATTTTCAGTGTAGTGATGGCGAGATGTCGGACAGTTGCTTGACTGAGCAGCAGTCTAATATGCTTAACTCCTTGTATGGTGGAGTGCGTAATAACAAAGGTGAGGTCGTAAACCCGGCATTGCTTTTTGGATCTGAGCACTATGCCGATATCTGGCACTTTGGCAGTATAGAAATGCCAGCGTGGGGTGTCCGTGCTTCCCAGGGGTATCGTCAGCTATTGTCGAACGATCTCTACGGCAAGGAAACCCCGCTTACTATAAGCACCGACGAGATGGAAGACTGGATAGAACGTTCTTCCATTCCTGCGTTAACCGATGCGCCAGATTCAGATCTGTCTGGTCTAAGAAAAGCGGATACCAAGCTCATGATCTATCAAGGTTGGTCCGATCCCCTGATCATCCCTGACCCAGTCATCAATTATTACGAACAGGCGATTGAGCACGGTGGCAATCTTGATAAATTGAAGGAGAACGCTCGCTTGTTTATGCTTCCAGGCTGGGGGCACTGCTGGGAGCGCGCAGCTGAAGCGCCCGACCAGTTTAACCCTCTGCAGGTGTTGGAGCCTTGGGTGGAGCAGGGAGAAGCGCCGGAGTCTTTTGTCGCAGAGCAGCACAATGAACAAGGCGAAGTAGTTCGCTCGCGGCCTATTTGTGCCTATCCTCAAGTCGCCAGGTATCAATCTGGTAGAAGTCCCGCTAGAGCCGAAAGCTATCAATGTGCGCTGCCCGAGAAATAGAGAACACACGCATGAACAATATATTGGATGGAATTCGCGTTTTGGACTTTGGGCGGTACATAGCTGGCCCTTATTGTGCGACACTTCTTGCTGACCTGGGTGCCGATGTTATCCGAATAGAAAAGCCTGTAGGTGGAGAGGACCGCTATACGGTACCGATAAGTGCCGACGGAGAAGGGGCTTACTATTTGCAGTTAGCGCGCAACAAGCGTGGCATGACGCTGAACCCCGCCTCGCCCGAAGGCCGTGAGGTGGTTCGTCGACTCGTCAAAACGGCGGACGTTGTTGTGGTCAACTTGCCTTTTCCGGCGTTGAAGAAGCTGGGATTGGATTACGAAACACTGGCGAGCATTAAGCCGGATATTATTCTCACAACCGGGTCGGCGTTTGGTTCCACCGGGCCGTATGCGGCGCGAGGTGGGTTTGATACCGTGGCACAGGCGATGTCCGGCGCTATGTACCTAAATGGCACACCTGGCGAGCCTGCCAAGTCTTTCGCTCCATATTGTGATTTTGGTACTGCCTCTTTGAGCGCGTTTGGAACGCTGGCGGCACTTTTGCACCGGGCCAAAACAGGTGAGGGCCAAATTGTTGAAGGAACATTGCTGGGCACAGCACTGGCCTTTAATAACGCCGCATTGATGGAAGAAGCGGTGCTAGGATTAGGTCGCCAGGGCACGGCGACACGAGGCCAGTACAATGCGCCGACCGATACTTTTCGGACCCTGGACGGTTGGGTAAGCGTGCAGGTTGTCGGTGGTGGGCTTTTCAAACGCTGGGCGAATCTGATGGGTGAAGCCACTTGGCTGGAAGACGCGCGTTTCAGCA
>JBPCXW010000179.1:0-13518 GCA_051008185.1 Gammaproteobacteria bacterium | reverse complement strand
CAGGCGCTCTGAGCGCCGACGCAATAACTCAACCGTGATCAGCAGCAGGATGGAGACCGCCACCAGCAGGGTCGCCACCGCCAGAATGGTCGGCGATATCTGCTCGCGCAGGCCGGTGAACATCTGCCAGGGCAGGGTCTTCTGACCGGCCGAGCCGACGAACAGCACGACGACCACTTCATCAAACGAGGTAATAAAGGCAAACAGCCCGCCGGAGATCACGCCGGGCAGGATTAGCGGCATCTGTACCCGAAAGAAGGTCGTGATCGGCCCGGCCCCCATATTCGCCGCGGCCCGTGTCAGCGAGGTGTCAAAACCCGCCAGGGTAGCGGTGACCGTGATGATCACGAACGGAATGCCCAGCACCGCATGGGCCAGAATCACCTTGACATAACCGACAAAGTTCTTCGGCAGGCCGAGTGTCCCTTCCAGCCAGTTGCCGATATCCGAATAGAAAAAGAACATCCCTGTCGCCGAGATGATCAGCGGTACGATCATCGGCGAGATCAGCAAGGCCGTGATCGCACGGCGGCCGGGCACATGCGGCTGGCTGAGCCCGATAGCCGCCAGTGTGCCGAGGGTTACCGCGACAACGGTCGCTATCGGCGCGATGATCAGCGAGTTTTTGAAACTGCGTTGCCATTCGCCATCGCTAAAGAAATTCCGGTAATGCTTCAGTGAATAACCTTCCGGATCAAAGCGCAACATCTCCGGCGTGAAGGTAAAGAAGTTCTGGGCGTTGAAGCTCAACGGCAACACCACCAGTATAGGTATGATCAGAAACAAAAAGATCGCGCCGCAGATCAGCCGGAACCCGTAGTGCCACAGTATCTGTCGTCGGTTCAGATACAGCGGCAGACCCTTGCGGTAATGTCGGTGATGCAACCAGAACAGCAGGCGTGCCGCAGCGCCACCAAGCAGGGCGCCAATGATCGCAACCGCGATACCCGCCTGCCAGAAGCCGAGCACTGCCGCGACGATAGCACTGACGATGATCGCGCGCCGGACCGAGTCAAACAAGCTGAGGATCACCCAGGCATAGCCTGTTGTTATCAGGCCGCAGATCGTTGCGTGTAGCAACAACTGCGGCAGGCTCGGGGCATTGGGCAGCCCGACCAGCAACACGATGGCGGCCACCGTCAGCCCGACCAGCGATAGCGTGAAGGACAACGGGGCAGGGTGCCTGAGAGCGGAGAGATCGGTTGCCATTGCTATTTCCGCCCCATGTTGTCCAGGCCGAGACTCTTGTTGTAATGCCATATCCACAGCACCAGGATCAACAGTATCGTGCCCAGTGCCGCGGCCAGCCCCCAGTTCAGCGAGGTTGAGATGTGGTAGGCGATGCGATTGGAGATAAATACCCCGGTAGTGCCGCCGACGATCTCCGGCGTAATGTAATAGCCGACGGCGAGGATGAAGACCAGCGACGAACCGGCACCGATGCCGGCCAGTGTCTGCGGAAAATAGACCCGCCAGAAGGCCGTCCAGTCGTTGGCACCCAGCGATGCGGCGGCACGCAAATAGGTCGGCTTTATCGTTCGCATCACCGAATACATCGGCAGGATCATGAATGGCAGCAGGATATGGGTCATCGCGATGATCGTGCCGAACTGGTTGTTGATCAATACCAGTCGCGCATCATCGGCCACCAGCCCGAGCCAGACCAGTAGCTCATTGATCACTCCCTGTTGTTGCAACATTACCTTCCAGGCCGAGGTGCGTACCAGTAGTGAGGTCCAGAACGGTAACAGTACCAGGATCATCAACAAGCTGGCCTGACGCATCGGCAGATTGGCCAGGATCCAGGCCACCGGATAACCGAGCAGGAAACAAAACACGGTGATGGTCAGTGACATAAATAGCGTCCGCCAGAACAGCTTCAGCATGATCCGTTTGCTTTCCGGTTGTGCCTGTATCCCTTCGGGGGTGCGTTGCAGATCCACGGCATTCAGGAAGTAGCCATCGGTCAGCCGCGTTGAATAGGTTTGAATGGTGGCCCAGGTCTCAATCTCGCCCCAGCGTTTGTCCATTTTTATGATCTTGTCCCTGAACGGCCCGTCCGTTGCCGGGTCAAGCCGTTTGATCTTGCGCCCCGATTTGCGGAACAGTGACGACATACCGGTCTGTTCGTAATTCAGTCGGGTACCGAGTTTGCTGTGCTTCTTGGCCTTGACGGCGACCACCATGTCGCTGACAAAGGCGGCGAAGACGGTCTCGTCAGGCAATTCACCGCTGTCCGACTGCCAGCTCTCCAGTGCCGCTACGGTCAGCGGCAGGGTATCGGCCACAATACTGTTCTCCACCGAGCGAAACAGCATCACGCCGATAGGCCACAAAAACGACAGCAGGATAAAACACAGGGCCGGTGCGAGCAGGGCCAGTACCCAGATCTTTTGCGCCCTGAGTGCGCGCTGAAGACTCTGCTTTAGCGGCCTGCCGTCGGCGGCCAGCATCAGGCCTGTGGTTGTTGCATCATCTGTCATCGAGCTAGCCGAATCCTATTTTGCCAGCCAGACATGAAACCGTTCCTCAATGTCATCCCGGTGGTCGGACCAGAACTCGTAGTTATAGACAATGACATTGCGCGCGTTCTCCGGAGTGGTGGGCATATGCGGTGCCATGTTGATGCCCAGATCGGCATGCTTGCCTACCAGAGGCAGTGCCGAGTTGCGCACCGGGGCGTAAGAGATGTACTTGCTGATATCGGCCATGCGTTGTGCGCCGTTGCTGAACCTGACAAAATCCAGCGCCCGTTGGGTGCGCTCTTTACCCAGACCGGCGGGGATGATCCAGCCGCCGAAGTCCAGCACCTGTGCATCCCACAGAATGGCGACCGGTTGCTGCTCCTCCTCAATCACCGAGAACAGGCGGCCGTTATAGCCCGAGCCTATGACGATCTCGCCATCGGCCAGCAACTGCGGTGTATCGGAGCCTGCCGTCCACCAGATGACATGAGGTTTGATGCTGTCCAACTTGGCCAGTGCCCGCTCCTGACCGGCCCCGGTAGCCAGTACCTTGTAGAGATCATCTTTGGCCACCCCGTCGCATAGCAAGGCCCATTCCATGTTGTTCATCGGATATTTTGCCAATGCGCGGCGGCCCGGCCAGGTTTCAAGGTCAAACACATCACAGATTTTGCTTGGCGGCTTGTCACCGACCAGATCGGTGCGGTAGCCAAAGGCGGTGGAATAAACAAGTTGCGGGATCAGGCAATCGCTAACCAACTTGTCGCCGAAATCCGCTGAGGCCGGGGTGCCATCGGGCGCGGCCTGTAGTTGTTGGTCGGCATTGATCGTCAGTGCCAGACCTTCATCACAAAGCCTGATCGCATCAGAGGCGACTATGTCCACCACATCCCAGGTAATGTTGCCGGTCTCGTTCATCGCGCGCAGTCGGGCCACAGACTGAACGGCACCGTCATCATTGATGATATTCACGCCGGTCATCGCCGTATAGGGCTGGTGATAGGCGCGCAGTTGCGCCCTGGAGTAGGCACCGCCCCAGGATACGATGGTCAATTCCTGTTGCTGTGCCTCTGCCGGTGTCGGCCCGGCGAGCAACAGCAGGGCCGTGTATAACAGTGTCATGATCAAGTGCATACGATGTCTCCCGTTGTCGTTTGTTGGTCTGGTTTAGCGTGCCAGCCAGGCCTGAAACCGGTTATCAATGTCATCGCGATAGTCAGCCCAGAACTCATAGTTGTACAGGATCATATTGCCGGCGTTCTGTGGCGCAGTCGGCATGTGCGGTGTCATTTCAATGCCCAGATCGGCGTGCCGACCCACCAACGGCAGCGCCGAGGCGCGTAGCGGGGCATACGAAATATATTTGCTGATCGCGGCCATGTACTGCGCCTCGTTGGAGAAGCGCACAAAATCCAGTGCCAGTTGTGTCCGCTCTTCACTCAGACCGGTCGGAATAATCCAGCCGCCGAAATCCAGTACCTCGGCATCCCACATCATTGCGACCGGTTGGTTCTGTTCCTCAATCACCGAAAACAGGCGGCCGTTCCAGCCCGAACCGATGACGATCTCGCCATCGGCCAGTAACTGGGGTGTATCCGCACCCGCCGTCCACCAGATGACCTGATCCTTGATGCTGTCCAGCTTGGCCAGCGCCCGTTCCTGGCCGGCCCCGGTGGCCAGCACATCATACAGATCTTCCTTGGTCACCCCGTCGCAGAGCAGGGCCCATTCCATATTATTGACCGGACGTTTTTCCAGTGCGCGGCGGCCCGGCCAGGTTTCAAGGTCAAACACATCGCAGACATCATCCGGCGGTGTGTCGCCGACCAGATCGGTGCGGTAGGCGAAGGTGGTTGCATAGACGATCTGCGGGATCAGGCATTCGCTGACCCGTTTGTCGCCGAAATCCACTGAGGCCGGGGTGCCGTCGGGGGCCGGGGCCAGTTCCTTGTCGGCATCAATCTCCAGGGCCAGACCTTCGTCGCAGAGACGAATGGAATCGGCGGCCCCGATATCCACCACATCCCAGGTAACGTTGCCGGCCTCGTTCATCGCGCGTAGTTTGGCTACGGCCTCGGCCGCGCTCTCATCGTTGATGATCTTTATGCCGGTCAGGTCCGTGTAGGGTTGCAGATAGGCGCGCAACTGCGCTTTGGAATAAGCACCGCCCCAGGATACGACAGTCAGTGTCTGCGCTGTTACGGTGCCGACGGCGGCCAATGTGATCAAGGCCAACAGTGTTTTTCTCAGTTTCATTTTATACTCCCGGTTACCCCGTTTGATATGTCAGGCCCCGCGCAACGGGTAAAACGGCGGGGACTTGTAAGTTAATCTTAAGCATGGGGCGCATCCAGGGCGCGGCAATCCTCCGGCAGCCAGCCGATCTCAAGCTGCTGGCCCGGTAGCAAACGCATCTGCCACAGCGTGTTGCGTGATTTGATAATAAAGTCGTCATTGCCTGCGACGCGCAGGCGCGAGCGCAGGATATCGCCCATGTAGATGAACTCCAGCACCTCGGCCTTGACCGTGTTGATGCCGTCCCGAAACCAGTCCTCAAACTCCACCCGCTCAGGGCGGATTGAGACGATAGTGCGTTCTCCGACGTTACTGACATTGACGGGCATGCACCGGATCAGTGTGCCGTCGTCAAGCTGCACGATTACCTCATCGTCCTTGAACTCCTTGACAGTGCCTTCCAGCGTATTATTTTCGCCGACAAACTGGGCGACAAAACTGTTCTGCGGGTTTTCATACAACTCGTTGGGAGAGGCAATTTGCTGAATGCGGCCATCATTAAAAACGGCAATACGATCTGACATAGTCAGTGCTTCTGTCTGGTCGTGGGTTACATAGACTACGGTGATGCCCAGTGAATGTGTCAGTCTCGTGATTTCAAACTGCATCTGCTCGCGCAACTGTTTGTCCAGCGCACCGAGTGGCTCGTCCATCAGAATCAGTCCCGGCTCAAAGACCAGTGCCCGTGCCAGCGCGATCCGTTGTTGCTGACCGCCCGAGAGTTGCGCCGGACGGCGTTTGCCGAACTGGCCCATTTGTACCATATCCAGTGCCCGTTTGACCCTGGCCTCGCGGTCTGATTTACCTATCTTGCGCATTTCCAGCGGGAAACTCAGGTTTTCGGCCACCGTCATGTGCGGGAACAGGGCATAGTTCTGGAATACCATACCGATGCCGCGCTTGTGCGGCGGGATGTTATTGATGGATACGCCATCCAGCAGGATTTTCCCGT
Organism: Gammaproteobacteria bacterium; assembly: GCA_051008185.1. Lineage (GTDB taxonomy): Bacteria > Pseudomonadota > Gammaproteobacteria > Eutrophobiales > Eutrophobiaceae > CAXMWX01. Next base: position 7,806 of record JBPCXW010000179.1, on the reverse strand, counting down.
GGGTGGCCGTCTCAAAACCGGCCAGCATCATCAGGCAGGTGGTTTTCCCGGAGCCCGACGGCCCCAGCATGGTCAGGAACTCGCCCTTGGATATTGACAGGTTCAGGTCCTTGACGACCAGGGTTTCACCGTCATAGCTCTTCTGAACTTGCTCAAACGCCACGAATGCAGCGTCGTCTTGCGATTGCATCAAAGGGTTCTCCTCATGGTTTCTGGTTTGTTTTTTCCCCGTTCGGGAGGCATCCCGCCTCGAACGGATGCCCCTATACTATAAGTCATTCCCCCGTAAATCAAGCCGCCCGGACGGGCAGGGATCAGCACAAATTATTACAATTTTTCTGCTTTATGGGGTAAACTTGCCCCGTCCTGACCCGGTCTTGCCTGACCCGCCGGGGCAAATATAGTCTGTTTTCCAAACCCGTAAGGAGATTTATATGATAGACACAGAAAGAGATAACGACGTGCTGACCATCAAAGTGGAAGGCCGCGTCGATGGGGCCAATGCCAATGATTTCCAGCAGGAGATCAAGGATGCCGTTACTGATAAAGACAAGGTGGTCCTGCTGGATATGCAGGGGCTTTCCTATATCAGTAGTGCGGGGCTTCGTGTTGTATTGATGATCGCCAAAACGCTGGAGCAACAGCAGGCGAAATTCATGATTTATTCACTTTCCGATTCCATCAGGGAGGTGTTTGAGATCAGTGGTTTTGACAAGGTCATCAATGTGCATGAATCGCGGGAGCAGGCACTGGCCAGCGCCAAGGGCTAAACACAGGGTGGCGGCTCCTCACCCGTGTGTCATCAGGGTGAAGGGGCCGATTGCTCTTGCTGTTCCAGTTGTTCCGAATGTTCCAGTTGTTCCGAATGTTCCAGTTGTTTTTGTTCTCCCTGCTGTTCCCCATCTTCTACCATCTGCGGCTCAAATTTCACGGGTAGCTCTATGCGCATCTCCGTGTATTCGCCCGCTTTGGTATCAACCTTGACATTACCACCGTGCTTTACCACGATGTCATTGGATATGGCCAGACCCAGCCCGGTTCCCTTGTCCGGCGGTTTGGTGGTAAAAAACGGGTTGAATATGTCACCCAGCATTTCCTGCGGAATGCCGGTACCGTTGTCGCGTATAATGACCGTAACGTTTTCCCCGTCCCGGCGTGTACCCAGTTCAATCGTCGGTTCATATCCCTCTCCGATCTTCAGCTTGGCACCGGTTTCAGCCTCCACCTGCTTGCGTTTTTCGTCAGTGGCATGACATGAGTTGCCGACCATATTCAGGAACACCCGTCCCAGATCGTGCGGGATGACATTGAGTTGCCCGGCCTCGGGGTCCAGATCTTTCTTGACGGTCAGTTGAAACTCCGGATCAGTGGCGCGGGCGGAATGGTAGGCCAGATTTGCATGCTCAACCACCAGGGTATTGATCTCGACCATTTCAAACTCCCCGGAACCCCGGCCCATACCCAGCATGTCCTGCACAATCCGGTTGGCCCGTTCGCCGTTGCGCAGGATGCTGGACAGGTTTTCACTCAGATCCTCTCCAATCTCCCCCAGGATACGCCGTTGCTCCTCGGTAACTTCACCTTTTTCAGTGCTGCTGATAACCTCCCGTAACTCATCCAGCAGTTCTTTGGAACCTTCTGCAAAGTTTTTGACAAAGTTCAGCGGGTTCTTGATCTCGTGGGCGACACCGGCGGTCAATTCACCCAGGGCCGCCAGTTTTTCACGCATCACGATCTGGCCCTGAGCGTGCTTGAGTTCGCCGAGTACACTTTCAAGTTCCACATTCTTGTCGCGTAACTCGTCCGTCAGCTGGGCCTCCAGAGAACTACGGCGGAAACCCTCCAGCGCCTCTGCCATTTCCGCCAGCTCACCCGAGCCTTTTATCTTGACCTCGGAATCAAGATCGCCTGCGGCCATGCTACGCATTGTGTTTAGCAGCCACCGGATACGGCCTACCAGCCTGCCGACGAAGAACCAGCCGACCACCAGCGCGCCGATGGTAATCCAGACCAGCGCAAAACGGGCATCCTGTATTGTATCGGTCGCCAGATGTGTGGCATCCAGCGAACGTGCCCTTGCCTTGCTGACATTCCGTTGCACAATGATACCGAGATCCACGGCCAGTTCCCGGTTGGTTACCAATAATTCCTGCTCTCTTTGTATCAAGGCCAGTATCCGCTCCTGCAAACCAAAGATCGCTTTCTTGCCGGTACCCAATTCAATTAGCCGGTCAAAGCCGCTTTGCAACTCGGGTGAGAGCAGGGTGTAATCACCAATGCCCGCACGGCTGCGGCTGATCATTTTCTCCGCCGCTTCAAAACGTTCCACCAGCGGTTCCAGCTGGCTGGGGTCGGAGACAGTGAATACGCTGGCCAGCACCTGTACCGCCAGATGACTCGCCAGTTCCAGTTGCATCAGGTAAAGGAAACGGTGAAATTCAATCTCGGTGAAATGTTGCCCCAGCGATGCCGGTGCCTGTTCCAGACTCCGGTATCCGGTCAGGGCATAGAAAAACTGATCGTCAATGACATTCACCAGTTGCCGTTCCAGTAAATGTTGTAATGTCAGCAGTTCCTCCTGCAGGGCCTCGCTGCGTTCATCCAGGTTGAAACCTTCCCCCACTGCATATTCTATCGCCTGAATGTTGCTGAGCAGGGCCTGGGTACTGATACGAATATCCCGGATATCGTCCTCCGACTGTGCCTGTATCCCCAGATAACGGCCGTTGTCGGGCTGCTTACCGACGACCTCGTCCATCTGTTTATGCCGTTCAATCAGTTCATCCAGTCGCTCCTGAAGCAGATCGCTATCCTCGGCGACTTCCTCGCTTACCCGGTCAAAATCCTCGCGGTTGGAGGTCGCGGTCAGCCTCGGCGCGGCAGCGGCGAGGGCGTTACCTTGCTGGGCAAGCAGAAACGTATTCACCATATCGGGGATGTATTCATTGACATTCCGTTGTGCGTCGCCGATACGGATGAATGAAAACCAGGCGACAAGGGTGATGGATACCGCCAGGGCCACGGTACCGCCGACACCCAGATACAGCCGCACCGAAACACGGTTGCTAGCCATCCATGCCGGTATCAGCCAGTCCTTTTTAATGTGCCTCATCCAGCTTTGCCTGATAAATGTCAGCCAGGACTTCTTGATAAATCTGAGTCGCTCCATCATCAGGGTTTACCCCATTGATCCGGGTCGGCCATCGGGGAGTATTGGCCGCCTTCGCTGATTATGGTCAGGAACACCTTGTTTGAGCCCTGGTTATTGCCATCAAAGGAGAGGGTGAAACCACCCAGGTCCATCTGTTTGATACTCCTGATGGCCTCTACGAAATTCTCCCTGTCGGGTTGCGGGCCGGCCCTTTCCAGTGCCGCCACTGTCAGTCTGCCGGCCAGATAGCCTTCCAGCGACACAAAGCCGGGGGGGGCATCGGGGGCGACGGCGGCGAGGGCGGCACGATACTGCTTCAGCACGGGCAGATCATCACGCTTCGGGAACGGTACCACCTGGGTGACGAATACGCCGATACCCTTGTCGCCCAATAGCTGAACGAGGGCGTTGCCGCCGACAAAGGACAGTGTCATGAAGACAGGGTTGAACTCCAGTTGTCTTGACCAGGCAATGAACTCCGCCACCGGTCGGTAGGAGCCGATCATGATGACCGCCTCGGGGGCCGCCCGGCGAAGCTTCAGCAGGCCGGTCTTGACGGCGCGGGTATTGCGGGGATAAACAGCGACTGCGACTGCTTCCATGCCACGTTTGGTCAGCGCCCGTATGACCCCGTTGTATCCGGCCAGCCCGAACGAGTCATCCTGATATAGCACCGAGACACGTTTGATATCCAGTTCCTGAGTCAGGTAGCGCACCATCGCTTCGGTCTCCTGATAGTAGGAAGCGCGCAGGTTCATCACATTGTTCCATTTCGGATCGCGCAGGATTTCAGCGCCGGTGAAAGGGGCGATGTAGGGCACCTTGGCCGCCGCTGCAACAGGCACGGCGGAACGCGAGGTCGGTGTGCCGACCGCGCCAATCAGTGCGAATACATCCTCTTCCTCAATCAACTTGCGGGTGTTGACGATGGCCGCTTCCGGCTCGTAGGCGTCATCAAGCGAGAGTAGTTTGATTTCACGGCCGTGTACGCCGCCGTTGGCCTGTGCTTCCCGGAAGGCTGCTTCAATACCCAGCCGCATATCTTTGCCGAGTTCCTGCGCCTCGCCGCTGAATGCCGCCGACTGGCCGAACAGGATGTAGTCATCAAAGACACCAGTCTCCTGCGTGCCGCCGGTGAGCGGTGTGCCCCCGAACAGGGCCAGCCCTGACAGCAGGGCAAGAACACGGCCCTTGTTAGGCATCACGAGGCCCTGAGTTTCACCAGTGTCAGGCAATTCTGATCGTCTTCCCGGCGGTAGCTTATTTCATCCATCAGGGAGCGCACCAGATGTACACCCAGCCCGCCTATCTTGCGATCTTCCAGTGAGGCATCCAGATCCGGCTGCTGCGCTTCTTCCAGCGGATTGAAAGGCTTGCCGCCGTCCACGATCTTGATGGTCAGCCGTTCGGCATCGGAACTCATCACAATCCGGCTTTGGGCATCGCCCTGATCCCCGTAGGCATGCTTGATGATATTCATTTCCAGTTCCTCCAGCACCAGGGTTATCTGGAACACGAACTCGGCGGGCCAATCCTCCGCCTCCGCCAGATCTTCAACGGCGGCGGTGATCCGCTCCAGTTCGGCCGGCGTGCCGCCTATATCAAGTGTGATTTCTTTGCTCATCGCGGTTATTTTTTCTGATGTAGTGTCAGACAGGTAATATCATCAAACGGCGGTGCGTCGCCGATGAAGGTCTTGACTGCGCCGAGCATGGTCTCGTTGATCTTGTTGGAATCCATCCCCGGCGACTTGCTGAAGACCTCGCGCAGTTGCTCAATGCCGAATTCCTCTCCCCCGGTATTGATTGCTTCGGTTACGCCATCGGTATAAAGGACGATGTTGTCTCCCGCTGACAGTTGCAGACTTTGCTCGGCATATTTGTGCTCGGCAACGACGCCCAGCGCGATGCCGCCGGTCATCGCCAACAGTTCGGAACTGCCGTCCTTGTGTACATGCAGGGGTGGATTGTGACCGCCGTTGGCATAGGTAAAGCTGCCCGTATTCGGGTCGTAGATCGCGTAGAACAGGGTGACGAACATGGAGGCGTCGTTGTCTTCCTTTAGCAATTCATTCACGGCTTCCAGTGCCTGACCGGGGGTGGCCTTTTCATCGCGTAATGCTCCCTTGAGCAGGGTGCGCGTCAGCATCATAAACAGCGCGGCCGGGACGCCCTTGTCTGACACATCGGCAATGGCGAGGCCGACACGGCCATCGGAGAATTGTTCCACATAGAAAAAGTCGCCGCCGACCTCGTGCGCCGGTTCCATACCGCCCTTGATCTGGAAGTTGTCGGTATCCGGGAAGCGGGTGGGCAGGATGGATTGCTGGATAGTATGCGCCACATCCAGCTCATGTTGCAGGGATACCAGCTTGTCCCGCGAACTCAGGGCCTCCCGCCATTTCGCCAGTTGGCTCAGGCCGCGCGAGATGGTGATGCGGAAATCATCAAAGTCTATCGGCTTGATGATAAAGTCAAAGGCACCCCGGTTCATTGCGGTGCGGATATTCTTCATATCACCGTAGGCGGAGATGATCACAGAGCGTAAATCCGGCTCGGCATCGGAGATCTGATCCAGTAGCGTCAGGCCATCCATTTGCGGCATATTGATGTCTGACAGCACCATATCAACATTGCCTTCTTTCTTGATCATTTCCAGTGCTTCAACGCCATTATGGGCAAACACGAAAGTATAAAGGCCGGAACGAATTTCCCGGCGCATACGCATCAGCACCAGCGGTTCCAGATCCGGTTCATCATCTACTACCAGTATCTTGTAAATTGGATCAGCCACTTTAAGCCCTCTCTGGTTGGTAATCAGTTATTCGCCTGCCCCGGCACGGACACTGTAGCAGAGTCCCGCCCGGTGCTTGCTGTGGAATTGTTTGGATTCATGCTGTAACCCCCCTTGCCAGTCAGAATGATAGCGCCCATAATACCAGCATGAACAGGCAAGGGGAAGTATCCTGAGGGTGCGTTACAGGCAAGAATCAGGGTCTCCCGCCACTGACTATGGAAAATAATACCCGACACGAAGATCGCGACCCGGCGTTGAACGGGCAGGAAATCGGCAACCGCATTGCCCGTGAGTTTCTGGCGGAGCAACGGCAGGCGCGGCGCTGGGGTATCGCTTTCAAGATTTTCATTGCCCTCTACTTGCTGGCATTTTTTATTATCTATTCGGCGGGCAAGTTTGAGGATGTTGGTAGTGCCAGTTTGGGGGGGCATACTGCCCTGGTGGATGTGCGCGGGATCATCGCCGATACCAGCGAGGCCAATGCGGACGATGTGGGCCATGGCTTGCGTCAGGCGTTTGAGGATGACAATACTCGCGGGGTTATTATTCGCATCAACAGCCCCGGCGGTAGTCCGGTGCAGGCAGGTCATATCAACGATGAGATCAGGCGTCTGAAGGCGTTGTATCCGGCCGTCCCGGTGTATGCCGTGATCAGCGATATTTGTGCCTCGGGCGGCTATTATGTGGCGGTGGCGGCGGATCATATTTATGCTGACAAGGCGAGTCTGGTTGGTTCCATAGGTGTGATTATGGCCGGGTTTGGTTTTGTGGATGCGATTGAAAAATTGGGGATTGAACGGCGGCTGCAGCACGCCGGGGAGAACAAGGCGATGCTGGATCCGTTCAGTCCGTTGCGGGAAGAGGAGACCGCCCATCTGGATACCTTGCTGGATGATGTGTATCAGCAGTTTGTGGCGGTGGTCAAGCAGGGGCGGGGGGCACGGCTGGCGGCTGATGACGACACGCTTTTTTCCGGGCTGATCTGGAGCGGGGAGCAATCCGTTGCACTGGGGCTGGTGGATGGTCTGGGTAGCCCTGATTATGTCGCCAGGGAGTTGATTGGTGCCGAGGAGATCATTGATTTTACGCATAGCGATACCTGGCTGGAGCGGTTTGCGGCCGAGGTTGGTACCGCTATTTACAACCGCGTTGAGCAAAGCTCATATTTCCAACTAAAATAAGTAGTTACCAGCCTAAATTAAGGTATATTATAGTTTTTTGCACGTAGCATTGCCGCGGTCCTGATCAGCGGCAAGCCCATCAGGGCCGTGCTGTCAGTGCAACGGATGGCCTGCACCAGACCCACGCCGCGGGCCTCTGATTTGAAACTGCCGGCACAGTCCCAGGGTTGTTCCTGTTGCAGATAACGCTGGATCTCTGTATCGGACAGGTCACGAAATTGTACCGTTACCGTCTCCAGTTGCGTGTCGTGGCTGTTATCGGTGCCATCAAACAGGCAGACACCAGTGAGAAACTGCACCGTCCGACCTGATTGTTGCTGCAGTTGCCGTATAGCCGTGGCCTCGTCGCCCGGTTTGCCCAGTACCTCCCCGTCCAGACAGGCGACCTGATCGGAGCCGATAACCAGCGCCTCCGGGTGGTGCCGGGCAACAGCCCCGGCCTTTTCCAGCGACAAGCGCAGCACCAACTGCTGCGGTGTCTCACCCTCGCGCCGGGATTCATCAATCTCCGGTGCCACGCAGTCAAACGCCAGCCCCAGACGAGCCAGCAGGGCGCGGCGATAGGGCGAGGATGAGGCCAAAATCAATTGCATCGTCAAATCCTGCTTATGGGGCAGGGGATCGCCCCGTCCCCCCACCAAAGCAGGCTTCGCCTCCTTTGGCTCCCCCTCAAGGGGG
>JBPCXW010000178.1:0-4043 GCA_051008185.1 Gammaproteobacteria bacterium | reverse complement strand
TCCTGACCGAGTGTCAGGTGTGTGCCGATCTGGCCGAGGCCGTGGCGGATACCAGTCTGGTCGCGGCCACCACGGCGCGGGTCAGGAGCGTCCGCTGGCCGGAACACCCGCCTGATGCGGCGGCAAGGATCCTGCTTGAGAAGGCGCAACAGCAACAGGATGTCGCCATCGTGTTTGGTCAGGAAAGCTCCGGCCTGTCCAATGCACAACTGGACTTGTGCAACTTTATGATACGTATCCCCACTCACCCCGATTTTTCTTCATTGAACCTCGCGGCTGCGGTGCAGATCGTCTGCTATGAGTTGCAGCGTCATCTGCAGGCCCTGCAACCTGCGGACGAGCCGTTGCCGGAGCAGGCTGTGTCGGTGCAAAACATGGAGCGCTTCTACCAGCGACTGGAGCAGGCATTGATACGGCTGGGTTATCTCGATCAAAACAATCCCGGTAAGCTGATGCGACGTCTGCGCCGCTTGTTCAACCGCGCCGGGCTGGACAATGACGAATATCAGGTGTTGATGGGCGTACTAACGGCGATGGAAAAACGCTTCGGCACAGATCTATGAATGCACATCCGCCGCCGCGCCGACATACATCACGCGCTCTGCACTGTCGCTTTTGACGATATGGCCTACCTCAACCGGGGCGATAGCGAAGCGGGCCAGTTCATCAACGGCCTGTTGCCGATCCGCCGCCGACAATACCAGCAACATACCGAGACCACAGTTAAAGGTTCGGTACATCTCGCCCGTGGCGACATTGCCGACATCCTGTAACCAGTGAAACAACGGCGGCCATTCCCAACTGTCGGTATCAATCTGCGCGGCCATGCCTTCGGGCAACACCCGCGGCAGGTTGCCGGTGATACCGCCGCCGGTAATGTGGGCGACGGCGTGCAGGTTCATTGCCCGATGCAGGGCGAGTATCTCGGGCACATAAATGCGGGTAGGTTGCAACAGGCAATCAAGTAACGGGCGGCCATCCATATCCATGTTCAGATCAACATCGTTATCAGCAATGATCTTGCGTATCAAGGAATAGCCGTTGGAGTGCGCGCCGCTGGAAGGCAGGGCCAGAATAATATCACCCGCGGCGACATTGTCACCGCTGATCAAACGTTCCCTTTCAGCGATACCGACACAAAACCCGGCCAGATCATAATCACCGTCCTGATACATCCCCGGCATCTCTGCGGTCTCACCGCCGATCAGAGCGCAACCCGCTTGTTTGCAACCGGCGGCGATGCCGCGGATCACCGTTTCAGCAACATCCACATCCAGCCGGGAGCAGGCAAGGTAATCCAGAAAAAACAACGGCTCGGCACCGAGCACCAGCAGATCATTCACACACATGGCCACCAGATCAATACCGATGTCGTCATAGCGCGAGGCGCTCATCGCCAGTTTGAGTTTGGTGCCAACCCCGTCGGTGCCGGATACCAGCACCGGATCCTGATAGCCTGCTTTTGCCGGATCAAACAGGCCGCCAAATCCACCGATAGCACCCATCACACCGGGCCTGTCCGTATCCTGAACCGCGTTTTTGATGCGGCTTACCAGTGCATCGCCGCGTTCTATGCTGACACCGGCGGCGGCGTAGTCTATTTTGGAGGCACTCATGGTTACATAGTATAGTTGACTGTAATATAGTGCAAACATGAATGCCCGAACCATGATCAGAACCCTGCTGACTATTACTGTCGTTATGCTACTGCTACCGGCACCGCCGACCCATGCCGATGCCGTCAGGGTAGGCGATCTGTATCAGGCGCAGATAGCGGTCGCGGATAAAACCGCACCGGCCCGCGAGCAGGCCATCAGGACGGCCCTGAAAATTGTGCTGGTAAAATTGACCGGCGATCGTAGCGCGGCCATCCGCCCCGCCTTGCTGGAACTGGTAGATAACGCGGCCAGCTATGTGCAACAGTTCAGTTATCGCGAAGACCGCGACAGCGCAACGGCGGTAGGACAAACCACCCTGCGTCTGCTACTGAATGTCAAGTTTGATGAGACGACACTAAGCAACGGTCTGCGTGAGGCCGGTGTCAGCCTGTGGGGTAACGAGCGGCCCGCAGTACTGGTCTGGTTGTTACTGCAACAAGGGCGGCAACGTTTCATCGCCAGCCCGGAGTCAACCCCGGAACTGATTGCAATACTACAAAAGCGAGCCGGCGAGCGAGGCATCAGCCTGATTTTTCCGCTAATGGATTTGCAGGACAACAGCACCATACAAGCGGGCGATATACGCGGCGGTATTGCCGAGCCGGTGCTACGGGCCTCACGCCGCTACCAGTCCGAGGTTATCCTGACCGCCAGCCTCAGCTCGCGCTACGCGGGCCTGTGGGAATCAACCTGGACCGCCTACATAGATCAGGCCGTAGCCGACATCTGGTCCACGGAATCTGATATGGTGGCACTGACGCTGGAAGAGGGGCTGGACATCCTGGTCGACTCACTTGCCCACCGCTATGTGTCGGAAGGCGGCCTGGGTCGCTTCAATCTGTCGATCAGCAATGTATCATCCGCCGCCCGTTACGCCGGATTACTGCGCTATCTGGAATCACTGTCCGCAGTCACAGCACTGGATGTAGTTGAGGTACAAGGCAGCTGGATCACCTTGTCCCTGCTGGCCCACGGCGGCGACAAGGCCGTCATTCAGGCCATCAGTCTGGGCCGGGTGTTGCGGCCAACCGCCGATGCCCGGCTAAACAGTTACGAGATGTCGCCATGAATAAATTTGTTTATCCAAAATACTGGTTTTATTTGATCCTGACCATAGTCGCCGCCGGCCTGCTGTATCTGCTGGCACCCGTGCTGACGCCTTTCATGGTCGCCGCCTTGCTGGCCTATCTTGCCGACCCATTCACAGAGTGGCTTGAGGCCCACAAACTGCCCCGCACCACCGCCGTGTGGGTGGTGTTCTTTGTGATGACCTCGCTGGCCCTGCTGTTACTACTGATTTTAGTCCCACTATTACATGAACAACTACAAACCTTGTTCAGCCGCTTGCCGGAACTGATTGAGTGGTTGGAGGATGAGGCCGTGCCGATGCTGGCACAGTATGTCGGGATTGACATTGGCGATCTGAATCTGCATGTAGTACAGGATACCCTGATGTCCCACTGGCGTGATGTCAGCAATCTGCTGGGTATGGCGGCGTTACGCTTGTCGCAATCCGGTGAGGCTATAGTGCTGTGGTTCTTCCATTTATTATTGATCCCGCTCGTGACTTTCTATCTGCTACGCGACTGGAATGTACTACTGGACAAGATACACGGTTTGCTACCGCGCGCCCACCAGCCGCTGATCAGCAGACTGGCCCGGGAATGTGATTTGGTATTGGCAGAGTTTCTGCGCGGTCAGCTACTAGTCATGTTCTTCCTCGGGCTGATTTATTCCGTGGGCCTGTGGCTCATCGGCATAGAGTTCGCCCTGTTGATCGGCATGCTGGCCGGCCTGATCAGTTTTGTGCCTTATATGGGGACGATTGTCGGCTTAAGTTTGGCGGCGATTGTCGCATTCACACACTACGGCGATGTGTTACATCTGGCTTATGTGGCACTGGTATTCATCTTCGGCCAGACCATTGAGGCCCTGGTGTTATCTCCCCTGCTAGTCGGGGATCGCATCGGCCTGCATCCGATCGCGGTAGTCTTCGCCGTCATGGTGGGCGGACAATTGTACGGTTTGGTCGGCATCCTGCTGGCCCTGCCGACTGCCGCCGTGATCATGGTGTTGTTGCGCCACTTACATCAGCACTATCTGAATAGCGAACTGTATTCCCAATGACCGACACGAGCGGGAAGCAGGCACAACTGTTGTTGCCGTTTTCCAGATATGAACCGCTTGAGTTTGAGTTGTATCTGCCTGCGGCCAACGACCTTGCATTCAAGCACATCATCCGACAGGCCGATGGTCAGGAAAGCAAAAACCTGTTTTTGTGGGGCGAGTCCGGCACCGGCAAGAGTCATTTGTTGCAAGCGGCCTGTCATCGTGTGAGTCAGCGCAATCTACGTAGTGTTTATATTCCGTTACGTCGGTTTGCCG
>JBPCXW010000177.1:0-11630 GCA_051008185.1 Gammaproteobacteria bacterium | reverse complement strand
TGATAATACAAATCTCCATTTACAGGAGTAGATGGATCAGCACCATTTTCTCCAACATTTAATCCTGAAACAGTACCATCAGGACCAAATGTTTGTCTGAATGCTCCATAAGTGGTTACTGCATTATTTCTAACTATTACAGCTGTATCAGTAAGATCAGTTGATGCAATTGTTAGAGTATTGCTTGCTGCAGCAATTGTTTTGTTTGTTAAAATTTGAGCTCCTGTAAGTGTTGCAACTGTAGCATCAATAGATAATGTATGAGTAGCTCCTGCATCTACTATTCCAAGTCCAGTTCCTGCAGCAATAATTTGAGCAGCTGTTGCATCACCATTTAGTGTAGAAATTCCTCCAGCTCCAACTGTAACCCAAGCACCATTAATTCGAGCTCTTAATTGGTTAGCAGTTGAATTGTAAACCAAATCACCATCTACTGGTGAAGATGGATCTCCTGCAAATGCACCTACATTAAGACCAGAATTTGTAGCATCAGGATTGAAAGTTTGTCTAATTCCATCAGGGAAATTTACATTACCTGTAAGTGTAATATCTGCTGCTCCCACTATATTATTTCCCTGAGCATTTACTTCAGTAGCACTTACTGTAAATTCAGTAGTACCAGCTACCAGTAATGAAACTATAGTTGTTGCAATTGCATTGATATTCATACCAGTAGCATTTGCATAAACTGCTCTTACAGTTCCTAAAGGAGCTCCAGTAGTTTCTCTAAATTCAACGTTTGAAATATCTCTAATATCAAATCCTGCTGCAGCATGATCAGCTGTGTATGTATTTCCTAAAGTTACAATTGCAGCTGCAGTTGTTGATAATGTAACTCCAGCATTTGAAATTTCTAATAATTCTGTTCCGACTAATGCACCGGCTGGTGTCATTTCAGATATTCTTACATTAGACATTATGTAAGACGGCTCCCTACTGGTTGGAATCTTTGTAATAGAATTTTTTCAGCTTTAGCATATACCTCTTCTGCCTGTTGAACAGCTTGGGCAGTTCCAGTAGATTTTACCCAAAACAAGGCAGTGGCATATTGAGTAGTAATTTGGACAAACCAATCGGGCAATGATGCTACAGGTACTGTAACATCTACATTATTCAAGAACAGATCACCCATCTGCATAGAGGCATCTTCATTGGCTCTTGTTATTTTTTCTAAAATTACAGGGTTTGTGGTACCAGTTTCATCAATATCTTGTTGAATTCGAGTATTATCTGCAAATTGAGGAATGACTGCTGCCATATATGATTTTAAGAAGAAATAATTACCTTTATCGTTTTTTAATTTATTATTAATTTTCTAATAGTCTGTCATGCCGTTTAGAATAGCATTTATTGCAACAGCCCTCATCCTGCCAGCTGATACCTTTATGTTGTTTGAAACTTTTTTCACATTTTGGACAGCGAGCCATCTGGGTTGATACCTTGCCTGATTAACTCCCTTATAACATCTATTGTTGGACCCCATGGATTTTTTTTCAAAAGTTTTTTTGAATCTGAAAACAAGTATTCGCAGTTATAATCATCAATTGTAACTGGTAATTTGCCATTATCCACTAATAGATTTGTGAAAATCTGTCTCCATTTTTTAGCAGCTTTTTCTTTATGCTTGTAATTTACTTCAACTACAAGCGTGTTAAATCCAACATACACCACTAAATCAAATTTATGATTCTTAATTTCTTGATCTAATCTATTGTAATCTGATGGAGAAATTAATGTTGAAATTGATACTTGAGGAATTACATTTGCTTTAGGAAAAAGACCTTGAAGAATTCTTTTAACATCTTCCTCTCCTCTGCCTATGAAATCACTCAATGAAATTCTCCAGTGGTTTATTTTGTAATTTAGGATCATTTCCCCATACATCCCATCCATGAATTGGAGTCCTGGCAAATAGTTCTATTCTGCTCAAGTCACCAAATAATTTAATAATTTTTTTCCTAATCACATCTGGTTTTTTAGAATGTGCTGAAACTGGAGTATCTACTATTTGACTAATAGTTCTATTTTGGACCTTACATCCTTTACCTCTTGTAGCTAACAAACAAATCTCTGCATTTGCTCTTGTATAATTACCTAGTCCTGTAAAATATCCTCCTCCAGTTTTATTTCTCTTAACCCAGGTGAATGCAACAGTTTTGTATTTGAATCCCCAAGCTTCTATTACATCCTTGGCCCAGTCTAGACATGGAAAAGTAATCCACATTAACAGAACAGAATTTTTTTCAGCTAATTCTTTTACTGGCAATTGTTTGATATCTTCAATATTCATTCCCTCATATGGCGCTACTTTGTACTTAGGATCAGAAACTTTCCTACCTTTATTTCCATAGAATCCATATAGCCAAGGGGGATCAGCATAAATTATTTTGTATTTTTTGTTAGGAAGAGGAATCAATTTCTCCACTACAGTATCTGCAAATTTGGTTCTCGGTATCTGTTCTTCTTACATTACATTCTTTACAAAATGGAGTTTTATGATTAATCGGATGACAGTCACAATTGCAATTTCTACCTTTACATACATGCTTTTGGCCAGAGCCTTCATGAGATCCTCTAAAACATAATGCAGAGATTGGCCTATCTGCACATTTTGTTTTAAGTCTTTGAGACATTTTGCTCCTCCTGGTGTTTTTTTCTGTATGGTTCAGCAGCTTCATCTATGTAGCCATCAGCTGTAATTCTTGTAACATCGTAATGCTTCATACAATAACTTCTTAATTGATCCATGGTCCAGCCTTGCAGAACTTTTTTTCTAACATCTAACACTCTATTGTGTCTCTTTTGTTGAGCAGCTCTAAACATGATACCCCTCTATTGCCAGTCCAGCCGGTAAATTCAAATTAATATTCATTATCGTAATTGCTCCCATCGTTTGTTGTGTAGAATCATCAATAGGTTGATTTTTTGATCAAGCTTCTTGTAATCTTCCATACTGAGAGTTTTGTAGAAATTTTTCCAAGTTTCTTCAGAATCAGTAACTAGTGGTACTTGTAATTCTATTTCAAATGAATCAATTGTCTTTTGTGGTGATGATACAGCTTTTAGAAATCCTTCATAGAGATTATTAACAATTGATGAAACATTGGTATTGTTAGTTTTAGCAAATGCTTCTAGTACTTCATACTGGTCCAAGTCATAGATAACAAGATTCTTCCTATCTGATCTTTTATTGGCTTCTTTGTGCCTCTTGGCTGTAAACGTGTGTATGTATGACTTGATCGCAGTAGTTATGAGAGCTTCTTGCATCATTGATCCCTCTTATCCTTTTTACATGGTTCACAGATTGGAAGAGAAATTTTACTTAGTGTAGTTTCTACATTGCTGGAATTACAGTAGTGGCAGAGTCCTTTCAATTATTAACCCTCCCTTTGAAGTCCTTGACAAATTCGAACATTGTCATCTTTAGATGCATTAGATTATTTTGAGCAGTATCTTTATCCCCTCCCATCATTACATCAAACATTCCTATTAGGAGTGAGTTGTTAATTATCAAAAGTTCCTTAATGTCATTCCAATTATTCTGTTCTTTGTGATCAAATAGTACCTGAGTTACATATCCAGAAAAACTAAAAATTCCTTTTTCCTTGTAAATATCGCAGTCTATTTCATATTGTTTGTAAATTTTATCGTAAATCTCCTCTGAGATAGTTACTGATTTAAATCCGTCTTTAGGCATTTTATGCTGACACCAACCATTCCTCTATGCCTACTTGTTTCAGCTGCTTTTGCATCTCAAGTTCTGGTGCATCAAATGGACCATAACGATTTGAATCATTTTGTACCAGTTTTTGCTTTGTTCTTCTAACAGTCTCTGGATCCACATTTTGCACTTTCTGCCTATACCAATCGACGAATTGCTTGTTTGGATAGTTTCTAAGAAATTTGATATTATCTAATAACCAGATTAATTTACCCTTAGTTGTATCATATTCTTCTAGAATACTTTGCCATTTTGGAGGAACTGGATTATCTGGTGTTGCTTCAATAAATTTTTCACAATTGCAGCTTAAATCTTTGCATACAGTAGGCTCAGTAAAAGCATGATCCTCATGGCCACAGATACAAGGCATAACCTAGATACCTCCCCTGTATCTAGGCCCATCGAGAAAGACAGCTAAACCTTTGACACGATGAGTAGAATGCATTACCAAAGGCCCTCCATCATCATATGAGCAGCCATAATGTGTTTACACTGAAATGGTAATGGATGCGTTTTCTTGTAATCCTCGTTGTTACCAAACATGAAAGATGAACAAGTACATTCATCTGCTAGGTGATCTTTAGAAATTTCTCCAATGTATTTTAGTTTCTCATCGGTATTACCATAGACATTAAATGCAAATCCCTTTGTAGTTGTTGAAGATAATCTAACTGTAACATCTTCTGCTGCTGCTTCACGTTTTTCTTTTTCTTTGATTTCTTTTGCCTTATCCATATTAATCACCAAAAATTTGCTGTGGAGTAAATGACTCATGAGTTTTAATGTTGATGACTTCTTCAACATTAGATGTGAATGTGGGATTTTTTAGATCATTAGAACAGATTGCAAAGACTGATCCATTAGAATATACAAATATCCAATCTGGATCAGTCTCGCAACACTGTTTTACGGAGCTGGCTTGACTCATATAGCAACAGGCTCCTCCAAGATGTTTTTCACAAAAGCACCAAATGTTTCATCATTCTTGCAGGAGATAATCAAACTCTGTGTGTTTTCGGATTTTGGAGGATTTGCTAATAGATTAGAAATTGCCAATCTCATGAGAGTTGAACCCTCAGTGACATCTAATCCATATTTCGACTCTATTTCCTTTAGAACTTCCTTTGAAGTCTTGTGAATTAACTCAAGAGTTTCATCGTTGGTTCGTAGTCCTATTGTCTTAATGTAGTCTCGCCTCTAAACATCTCTGAACAGTATCTATAGCAAGTAAGATCTATATAATATAAAATTGTCAATTAATTTTACGTGTGTAGGTGTTAATAATCGATAATTTTGTTCAAAATGAAATTAACAATTATTAAATAACTACATAGTAATCAAAAGTATTGGCAGTCTAACGGAGTCTAAACTCTCTGAACAAGATTTTTTGTCCGTTGGGCTGTCTCTATTATATTGAGCTCTGATCGAATTTATAAGATCCTCACGATAGAGCTTATCAATATAATCAGTGAACAGAATCACTAATAAGAAAGTGGTTATTATTTTGCAAAATAACAGATCGCTAAGAGATAATTTTCTTTTCTTTGAGTATGGATAAAATCAATTTCTTAGTATCTTCAGATGGTTCAACACTATTTTTTTGTCTGATCTGTGATATCATTTCCTCTAATTCATCAATCTTTTTACTTTTCTCTTCTAACAAATCAATCTCATTTTGCTTTTGTACCAATTCAATAGATTGTCTTTTAGTCGGATCAATAGTTAATTCAGGAATTGCTTTGACAAATTCAGTAAAACACTCTTCTCTTGTAGGTTGGAGATAAGTACCATCTAATCCTTTTTTATGTGCCATTAATTTTTCTGCAATGTTAGAATTTACATCATTATTGATTTTGAGAATTGTATTGAATCTTTTTCTAAACATGTACATTACAGATTTATCATATCTGAATTTGCTTACTTTGATTCTCTCAATTCCTGCAGCTTTGATCATATTATAGATAATGTGTCTGGCTCCTGATGTTTCTACTCCTGGCTCACCTACATTACGCTCTTTCATCAGTAATGGAGTTTCAGGACTAAGTACTTCATCTTTATTCCTTCTACTTTGTAGATAGCTATCTACAATAGAAGTAGTTTCAGGAGTTAGAAATGCCCAATATCCTTCAATTGAACCATCATAGATCATTAGAGCATAACATTTTTCCCCAGTAGGAGTACGCATTTCAACAAGATGTTTAAGCCTCAATGTAGGATCAGATAATCCAGCAGGCCTCATTCCTGTATCAGCTAATATGTGAATGATACATTTGGTCCTAATAGATTTGGTATATGATAACATGCACCATAATTCTTCTGTAGTAATTGGAGTTCTTCCTCCTGGAATTGCAGTATCTTTTGAGAGGCCTTTCCTAATTCTCTCTTTATGAAATACGCAGTCATTCATTATGAAAAATCTCTCAATTGCAACTAGCATATTTCTTTGAGTTGTAACTTTGACTTCTCTTGTAATTAGGTAATCAATGTAATCTGTGATCAGCTTGTCAATTCTTACTGCATCAAATTTTGATACTTCATCGTAATTTTCTAATTTGTGAAAAGCCATAAAATTTCTTAAGGCATTGATGTATTCAGATTGAGTATGTTTACTGGTTATTCCTCTGAGAAAATTTTTGTACGAAACGTACTTTTTAGCCATGGTTTCACCATGAAGGAGCACTCTAGGTCTAATGGCCATCTATTTTCTTATTAATTTCTGTCTTATAAAAGTGTGTAAAACATTGTCTAACTATAAATATTATTAAAGTATTTTTTACACAAAATATTAGTTTTTTAACGACTAATTGGCTAATCATCAAGCCATACAGGATCTTTCTTTAAAAACTTAATAAATTCTAATATTAATTTATTATTGGAATTATCATATACTTTAGCAGTACGATTATTACTTGTGATTTGATCCTCATACTCAGGCATTTTAGTAAAATGAAATAGATTCCAATGTAAAATTCCTCTTAACGCATCTGCTACAACTTCATTAGTATCAGGGAAACCCACTTGGAAAAACAATACTCCTTTTACCCAGCGAAGATCACCTCTATTACTGAAAGACTCTTTAAAATGTTCTAAATTGGATTTTATAATTTCATGAGCTATAATTGTATGATAGGGTTCGTGCTTCATTGAATAGTTTACAGCTTTTCTTTTTACCATTAATTTTGATTAATTTATATCTTAATAATGCTTGCTGTATAAAAAATAGAGTTATGGGTTTTGTCCCATTTGTTCATCATGTATGGTATCTGCTGCTATTGCATATCCTAGTGGATTGTTAGTAATTGGTCCAGCAGTTATTGCAATATTCCATATTCCAGGAATTGGCATGAAGAAACTACATTCTGATACTAGCAGTTTGAATGGAGGTAATGGTGCCATTGGACAGATCGTACTAAATCCAAATGGATCAGTTGCATTTAGATAGACGTTGTTCTTCTCTTCTAAATCTTTGATCATCAAAGCTGTACCAAATTCAATGCTTCCTGGAGGAACAACATAGATGTAATTATTTGTCTGATTGGCATTAATGCCATTTACAAACATTGTTGGTTCTCCATCTGCACTAGCTGCTTCAGCATATTCTGTATTCATACTTACAATACCAATTGATATTGCAAATATTGCAAAAACAGAAGCCATTGCTATATGTGTATTTTGCATTAGTTGGCAATAACTATCATAACTAAAAAGCCTGACTCACCTTAGAATTCGTTGATCTATTAGATATTCCATAGCTTCAAAAAATTCCTCATCGTCTATTTGGCCTTCATTCCAGTAGACTCCAATTCTCTCTATCCAAATTGGTACATCGCCATTAGAATAAATGCCTCTAGAGTCAATGAATTCCTCTTGTATTAGATGAGATATAGCAAATCTAAATACTTGAGAATCTCCTGCCCAGTCACGAATACTAGATAGGGATGTCTTTGACTGTTTACTATCTTTAGGTCCTACGCCAGTAGGTCCGGATCCTCCTTTAGATTTTGGCTCTTCCACTGTCTCTACTACAACATCAGGAATTGTAGATAATCCACCAAATGACGTAAAGTGGAATGTTACAATTTTTGTATCTGAACCATTTGAAATAAAGCATTCACCTGGAAATACAGGATCTATAGGAGCTGCAAATGTACCTCCACATGAATTAGTAATCTGAATCCATTGTGTAGATCCAGATGGCTTGTAGCCTACATTTCCAGTTACTCCAGACAGAATCAATGAAGCTGTATTGTTGAATATTAGGACACTATCAGGTGAACCAACCTCAATTACTGTAGAATCTACTATGAATCCAGTAGGTGCAGCACCTGTAAATGATTCTTCTTTAGGAGGAAGTATCTGGCCATCCCAGTCATTTGAAGCTTGAATTAAGGTAGCATCTGGAATTATTACTATTACATCTGCCAAGTCTTCATTAATAATTTCGATTGGTTCATCATTAGATGAGGATATAGTTACTTCCTGCTCAATTGTAACTGGTATTGGTAAAGATATCTCAATTACCATATCTACAGGTTCTATTCCTGCATTTAGATTAATAGAGGTGTTATCAGATAGAACAATTTCAGTAACATTTGTAGGTAATTGGACTGTTCCTTCAACTGATTCTTCAATGATTAGATTTTGCTCTGTAGAATCTACTTGATCACCTACTATGATTTCATCAAAGAACATGATTTCACCTAATCCTGAGTGATCAAAGATGTGTGTAAGTATGGATTCTATAGTGATGTTATCAATAATTTGGTTTAATGATGCATCAAAAAATGTAGCATTTCTAGCTTCTACTCCTCCTGAATTGGCTACATAAACCTCCTGAGTCCTAAGATTTCCAACATCTAAAGCACTAGATCCATTATGTGATACTAATAGAGCAGATGGCCAAAAAGAGCCTGGACTTGTAGTAACTCCAGATATATCTACATCGTTAAATGAAATATTTGATACATCAGAATAGCATTGAATCAGAATACCTTCTTTATTTGGTGCTCCTGAAATCGTTACATTATTGAGAATTGCTGATTGAACAAAACTGACTGCTTTTGGAGGATCTCCATTATTTGAGCAAGTGTTTCCATGAAGTTGAATTCCATATGTATTATCATTTTGATTAGGTAGATCCTGTACTGCTTTAGTAATTGTTACATTTTCAATTTTTACAGAACCTTCAAACGTGAATATTTGAATATCACCAGGATTACTAAAAGATGATAGGCCATTATTTGTAAAAATTGAATTAGTTACATTTACTGTCGCTGCACTAAAATTATCATTTGTTAGAATACCATTTCCTCCTGCATTTTCAATAGTAATTCTATCAAAGATAAATTCATCATTTGTAATTGTCAAAAATGCAGTTCCAGGAGCACCAGAAGATCTTAGATTTTGAATAGTAACATCAGCTGCTAAGGTCCATCCACCTGAAAGAATTGTATCTGTGCCTGAACCATTAATGATTAAATTATTGGATATTGAAAGTGTTTGATTATAATTGCCTGAAATGAGATTAATTTGATCATTTCCATTTGTTGCATTATTTTGAATTATACTTGTTAGATTTGCTGGAGTAGCTAGAAATGTATCAGCATATGCAAATGGTGCTGATATCGCAATTATTCCAATTAAAACTAGTAAAAGGAAGATCCACCCCCCACAGAGGTGTGGAGGTGGTGGGTACCTGTAATTTTAAACATTTAGATCTGAAAATCGTTTTACTTCTTATTAATTTATTTCGTTTCTGTGAGTTCTTTATAGGTTTTTTCAAGGTCCTCAATCTCATCTTTCTGCTCTGGATGCAGTTGTTTTGTCTCCTGAACCTGTCGCCTAAGAACAAATGCAGTTGCCTTTTTCATCAGTGTCATGTCATGAGCTTGCCTTCTTTGGCACTTGTGAATAACGTAAAATGAAGTTCCAGCACCGATGATGGAAGCAACTATAAGGCCAGAGAGTATCTCGACCAAAAAATTATCAATAATCACGTCTAGTCCCATGTGCTTCCAAAAGAAAGTTGTATTTGTAATTGATAAGAGTTATGATAATCATATTAATTTACACAATAAGGAATTTGTCAGTATAACTGCCACCTTTCATAGTATCGTAATCAAAATACCACACTATCAAGATGTACTTGCCTGGAGGAAGATTGTATTTTCTTCTAAAAATTCCCCATCCCCTACCTTTGCGTTTTAGTTTCATGTTAATTGTGGAAGCATCATTATCCTCATCTTTAGAGTGGGATTGGTCTATTGTGATAATTCTATTTGCTGCATCCCTTATTTGACCAGTAACAACTTCTGCTCCTACAACTTTTACTAATAATTCTGAACCTTCTTTGATGCCATTGCCTGCTGGGAATTTCTGAAAGTTGGTTTCAAATTTGACCATGGTTACTTGTTCCTTTCTTTGTATGTGTTGAGAGTTTTAATGATTAAACCACCACCAAAGCCAATTGGCACTATGTAGTTTAGTAATCCCCAAGCATCAGGTGATAATGTAAAATTAATGCCATCATATCCATCCAATCCCACCAAGACGACGACGAGTGCAAAGACGAGTAATGGAATTACTTTGGACTGTTTTGGCATTATACAATAATTAATTTCTTAATTTATTATAAAACTAGTGTTAAAATTAATAAGAATACTCCAAGCCCAGCACCTATTGCGGAACTTTGTTTGAAGTGTTTGCTTCCATATGCAAATGGTTTACCTGGAATAATTTTCTTTCCGGATTTCTCTACTGACTGATGCCATTCAGCCACAATAAACACAAAACCCATGCCTATCAAAAACAACGAAACAGGCTGATATACTAGATTAATCAATACTGCGCCAATCATTAGGATAATTCCCATATGATAATGCTCTAAAACTTCTAGACCTTTTTCGACTTTTTTATAATTGATATTCCACCATAGAACATCTATGATCATTGCTCCAACTCCTCCTGCACAAATTAGTAGTAATGCAGTAATTGGATCCATATACTCCAGAAAATTTTTTAGAATTAAAAGAGATTGGTTTTCTTATTAATTGTGTATAATCCTTATTAAGAAAAAATTAGGTTTTTTGTTCGTGGATCATACAATATTAAAAATTCCATTCGATAAAGAATTTTTATCAGAATTGGAAGATGCATTCATTGACAAAGATGAATCTGCATCTGACTTTGTATGGAGAGAAATACGTAGGTTATGTAAAGATGCAAAACTAGGCAAGCTCAATAAAACTTGTGTAGTGAATATTTTGCAAAATGGAAAACAAGTTTCAGAAACTTTCAAGCTGAAAGATGTTACTCTTGTAGATGCCCTTCCTAATCCGGATTGGATTCCAAACTTACATGAAAAAGAAAATATCGCCTACTATGAGCACAGTATAACAGACAAAACTCTAGAATATCTAAAATTGTTTGGATCGTTTACTATCTTACGTCATGAAAAATGGGCAGAGTCAGTAATCAAAGAAAACGATAAAACACTTGAAGAAATGAGGAATAATGCAGATACTAAACAGTCTGTAATTGATGAAGCTATCGAAGCCTTCAAGAAAAATAAAGAAATGCTTGAAGAGGCAGCACCAAAATGTCTAGAAGATACAATTTACACTGGAATCTATACTGCTCTCCACAAACACGTATCAGATAACATCGATACCATGTTTGACAAAGAAAACGAAGCTGCAAATCCAAAGGAAGAAAAACCTTCCAAATAATCTTTTTTTCTAAATTCCTTTCTCGAAATCATAAACTACAGTTACAGATACATCACTAATTCCAGTTGCATTAATTCCTGTATCTTTTGTAAGGTCTATTCCAAGTGCATCGTTTAGCCTCCAGAATCTGGTACCTCTACTAGTATTAGGATTTGACCAAAAATATCCTCTTTGGAATGCTT
>JBPCXW010000176.1:0-19298 GCA_051008185.1 Gammaproteobacteria bacterium | reverse complement strand
CCCTTGTGCCACCGGCTCCCCCTCAAGGGGGGAGCTATTCGTGCCGGTGTTATTGCTCCCCCCTTGAGGGGGAGCCAAAGGAGGCGAAGCCTGCTTTGGTGGGGGGCGGGGCGCCCCCTTGCCATCTTTGTCTCAACTGTTAATGATCCACCACACAAATGAGCAAGAAATTTAATGTGGCGGTTGTCGGGGCGACCGGCATGGTCGGCGAGGTGATGTTGTCCATTCTGGCACAGCGTCAGTTTCCGGTGCAGCAGGTGTTTGCGCTGGCCAGCGCGCGTTCCGCCGGTAACAAGGTTGCCTTCGGCGGGCGCGAGCTGGTGGTTGCAGAGCTGGACGGGTTTGACTTTAGTCAGGCAGAGATTGGCCTGTTTTCCGCCGGTGCCTCGGTCTCGGACGAATACGCGCCGTTGGCCGCCGCCGCATCCTGTGTGGTGATAGATAACACCTCGCGGTTTCGTTATGAAGATGATATTCCGCTGGTGGTGCCGGAGGTGAACCCGGACAGGATCGCCGATTACACCAACAGGGGTATTATCGCCAATCCGAATTGTTCCACTATACAGATGGTGGTGGCGTTGAAACCGATCCATGATGCCGTCGGTATCAGCCGGATCAATGTTGCCACCTATCAGGCCGTATCAGGTGCCGGGCGACAGGCGGTTGATGATCTGCATCAGCAAACCGCCGCCGTGCTTGAGGTCGGCCCCGCCGACGGGCTGGTCTATCCCCGGCACTTTGCCTTCAATGCCTTGCCGCAAATAGATACCTTTCAGGACAACGGTTATACCCGAGAAGAGATGAAGATGATCTGGGAGACACAAAAGATCCTCGGCGATGACAGTATCCGGGTGAATCCGACCACCGTGCGGGTGCCGGTGTTTGTCGGCCATTCCGAGGCCGTGCATATAGAGACCCGTGATCGGATCAGCGCACAGCAGGCCCGTGCCTTGCTGGCACAGAGCCCGGGTATAGTAGTGGTGGACGAACAGGCCGACGGAGGGTATCCTACCGCTATTGAGGCTGCCGGAACGAATCCGGTGTATGTGGGGCGGATTCGTGAGGATATTTCGCACGACAAGGGCCTGAATCTGTGGGTGGTTGCGGATAATATCCGCAAGGGAGCGGCACTAAATAGTGTGCAAATTGCTGAAATTCTGGTACAACATTATCTACAGGGTGATGATCGCTAGCCTTGGCGGACACCCGGTAACGGCCTGACGAATCAGGGGAGAAAAAACCATGAAGCGCATAGTGATTGGAAACCTGTTGCTGGTGTGTCTTGCCGGGTTATTGCCCGGTGCGGCCACGGCATTGGGGCTGGGGGAGTTGAAGCTCAACTCGGTTCTGAATGAACCTCTGGATGCGAGGATAGAATTGCTCGCCACCACGGCGGAGGAGCTGGACGATCTGGAGATTGATCTGGTTGATGCCGAGGCCTTTGCAGAGCGGGGTATTGAACGGATTTATATGTCAAACCGGTTGAGGTTTGAGTTGGTCAGGGAGCGACCGAACCTTGCCCATATCCGGGTTACGACCAGCGATCCCGTTGAACAACCTTTTCTGCGTTTCCTGCTGAAGACCAGTTGGACGGGCAAGGGGCTGGTGCGGGAATATTCGGTTTATCTGAAGTCGCCTGCGGGGTCTGCTACTGCTGCGTCAGCTGCCGCGAAACCCGCCGCGAAGCCTGCGGCTACGACACCCGCACCGACACCGGCGGCGGAACCGGCGGCTACCCCGTCCGCCGCGGCGGACAGCACTCCGAGGAAGAAATACGGGCCTACCGTTGCGTGGGATACCCTGTGGTCTATCGCCTCCCGGGTTCGTCCTCCCTCCGTATCTGTGCAGCAAATGATGCTGGCCCTGTTACAGGCCAACCCGCATGCGTTTGATAACAACAATATCAATGGTCTCAAGGCCAAGCAGATACTGCTGATTCCGACGGCGGACGAGATCGGGTCCGGCTCGGTAGCCGCCGCCATCTCCGAGGTGAAGGCGCAATCGTCCAACTGGCAGCAGGGGCAGGCTGCTGCTCCCGTTCCCGCACCCGCTCCGGCGCAACAGGCCGAGGCAAACCCGCTACCGGTCGATGATGCGGCTGAAGCGACTGCCGCCGCCGACAGTGTTGAGCCCGACGATGGTCTGGTCATCGCCAATGAGCGGATCGCCAGTCTGTTGGCGGAGAATGATGAGTTGAAGGAGCAGCTTGCCGAGATACAAATCGCGGTTGAAACACTCCGGCGTTCCATACAACTGAAAGAGAATGAGCTGGCCGCGCTGGAAGCGCAGATGCGCGAGTCGGATCAGGGGTTCGGGGATACGATCAGTGAGTGGTGGGCTACACTCGTGACCGGTGCGGAGAAGGGACTGGCATCTACGGTTGAGATGATAGAACAAACACCGATCCCGGATCTTGAGATGATCAAGGACAACCCGGTATGGAGTGTCGCCGCAGGCGGGATACTGCTGTTGCTGGTGTTCGTCTGGTGGTTGGCGAAGGCGTTGCGGGTGGAGGGGCCTGATGATGCCGGTTCGGTGGCGGACAGTCTGCGAGACTCTGAGGCAACGGATCAGGCGGCAACGGATCGAGCAGCAACGGAGCGCCCCGCAACAGAGATGCCCGGCACCATCAGCACGTCGGGGCTGACAACCGCCGCGAGGCAAGAACCTGCGATCGGAGTGCCTGCGGTCGAGACACCTGCGGTGGGGACACCTGCGGCTGGAAAAGAAGTGCCCGCAGGGAGAGTCACTAGCCCTGCCATATTCGGCAGCGATGACAGCGACGAGGTGCCCGACATTGCGGCCGAGCTGGATCTGGGCGCAGATGACAGCGACGCTACCCCTGCCATTGCGCCGACGGATGACAACAGCACCAAGCTGGATCTGGCCAAGGCCTATGTGGAGTTGGGAGACAAGGCCGGTGCCAAGAGCCTGCTGTATGACATCCTTGCCGTCGGTGATGTCGATCAAAGACAGCAGGCCAGAGAACTGCTGGATCAAATCTAACCCCGCTGTTGCACCCGGCCACCATGAGATATGCCGCGTGTGTTGAGTATTGTGGCACCCACTATTCCGGCTGGCAAAGACAAAGCCACGCTGACTCCATTCAGGCACAGGTAGAGGCGGCGTTGTCCGCAGTCGCCGATCATAGCGTGGCAGTAACCTGCGCCGGCCGTACCGATGCCGGCGTCCATGCCAGTTATCAGGTAATCCATTTTGACAGCGACGCACAACGGCAAGCCCGTTCCTGGGTGTTCGGCGGCAACAGCAACCTGCCCGCCGACATCAGCCTGACCTGGGTGCAACCGGTGGCGGAACGATTCCACGCACGCTTCTCCGCGCTGAGACGCCGCTATCATTACTTCATACTCAATCGCGAGTCCCGCCCGGCCCTGGCTCATCAATATCTGAGTTGGGAATACCGCCCGCTTGACAGTGCCGAGATGGCCACCGCCGCCGCTTGTCTGATCGGTGAGCATGACTTTACCTCGTTTCGCGCCGCCGGTTGTCAGGCGCAATCGCCGATCAGGTATGTGTATGACTTGCAAGTGAGCCGTAACGGATCATTGTTGCAGATCAGTATTGAGGCGAATGCGTTCTTGCAACAAATGGTTCGCAACATCGTCGGTGTGCTGCTGGCCATCGGCAGCGGCAAACAACCCGCCTCCTGGGCGGCGGAGGTATTGGCGGCCAGAGACCGGGAGTGCGCCGGTGTGACCGCACCCGCCTCCGGCCTGTATCTGGCCGGGGTGGAGTATCCGCCGGAATACGCCTTGCCCGGCCCGGAGCAGGGCGCGGTTGACTGGTTACACAGTACAGTCATCCCGGAAGCGGAGAGATATGCAACGCACACGGGTTAAGATCTGCGGTATCACCAATGCCGCTGACGCACTGGCCGCATACAGCGCCGGTGCCGATGCGCTCGGGTTTGTGTTTTATGCCGACAGCCCGCGTCATATCACGCCCGAGCAGGCACAGGCGATCTGCCGACAGTTGCCGCCGTTTGTCAGCAGGGTGGGGCTGTTCGTCAATGCCGGGGAGGATGAAATCAGGCAGGTACTGAATCAGGTGAGACTGGATGTGCTGCAATTTCACGGCGATGAAACCGCCGATTTTTGCGATGGCTACGGGTTATCCTGGCTGAAAGCTGTTAGAATGCGGGACGATATTGATTTGCACAAGGTTTGCGAGGATTATGCCGCTTGCGCCGCCATTCTGCTGGACAGTCATGTTACCGGTGTGCCCGGCGGTAGCGGTGTCAGTTTTGATTGGCAACGGATACCGACTGATCTGGACAAGCCTGTGATCCTTGCCGGTGGCTTGCAGGTAGAGAATGTCGGGCAGGCAATCCGGATGGTGAAACCTTACGGCGTGGATGTCAGTGGCGGCGTAGAGAAACACAAAGGCCGCAAAGATCCTGTCAAGATGCGGCAGTTCATTAGCGAGGTGATACATGCCCAAGACCGGGGCCACAGTGAATAAACTCGATACCGTGCAGGCGATAGCTACCTTACCTGATGCCGACGGGCATTTCGGGGTGTATGGCGGCAGGTTCGTGGCCGAAACCTTGATTGAACCCTTGCGGCAACTGGATGAGGCATACCAATTCTATTTCAATGATGCAAAGTATTTGCAGGAACTGGATCAGGACCTGCAACACTTTGTCGGCAGACCCTCCCCGTTATATCACGCCCGGCGCTGGAGCGAGCAGCTGGGCGGCGCGCAGATTTATCTGAAACGCGAAGACCTGAACCACACCGGCGCGCACAAGGTGAACAGTGCCGCCGGGCAGGCCCTGCTTGCCGTGCGCATGGGCAAGAGCCGGATCATTGCCGAGACCGGTGCCGGTCAGCATGGCGTGGCCAGTGCCACGGTGGCGGCGCGTATGGGGCTGGAGTGTGTGGTGTATATGGGCACGGAGGATATACAAAGACAATCCGCCAATGTGTTTCGGATGAAACTGCTGGGGGCGACGGTGGTCGGTGTCAATTCCGGTTCCAAAACATTGAAAGATGCGATGAACGAGGCGATGCGGGATTGGGTCAGCAATGTTGATCATACCTTTTACATTATCGGCACCGTTGCCGGGCCACATCCCTATCCGGTGATGGTGCGTGACTTGCAGGCGGTGATTGGGCGCGAGACGCGGCGGCAGTGTATGGACATGATCGGTCGGCTGCCCGACACACTGGTGGCTTGCGTAGGTGGCGGCTCCAACGCCATTGGTTTGTTTCACGACTTTCTGGGGGATGAAGCGGTGCGGATCATCGGGGTTGAGGCGGCGGGTGACGGGCTTGAAACAGGGCGGCATGCGGCACCGCTGAATGTCGGCAGGCCCGGCGTGTTGCATGGTAATCGCACCTATCTGATGGAGGATGAACACGGGCAGATACTGGCGACTCATTCCATCTCCGCCGGTCTGGATTATCCGGGGGTAGGGCCGGAGCATGCCTGGCTGAAAGACAGTGGTCGGGTTGAGTATGTGAGTGCCACGGATGATGATGCCTTGCAGGCCTTTCACGCCTTGACCCGGACGGAAGGGATTATGCCCGCGCTGGAGTCCAGCCATGCCCTGGCGCATGCGATGAAGATCGCGCCGCAAATGGCTCGGGACAATGTGATCGTGGTGAACCTGTCCGGTCGTGGCGACAAGGATATGCCTATCGTAGCGGCCCGCGAGGGTATCAGCTTGCAGGATAACGAGGGCAGCCCGTGAGCCGGATCGCAACGATGTTTGATGGCTTGCGGAAACGCAATAAAAAGGCGATGATTCCGTTCATTACCGCGGGTGATCCGGAGTTGGCCGCGACGGTGCCGATGATGCTGGATTTGGTGGGTAGCGGTGCGGATTTGATTGAGCTGGGTGTGCCGTTTTCCGATCCGATGGCGGACGGGCCGGTGATCCAGCAGGCCGGTGAACGCGCCCTGGCGCAGGGGACGGGCTTGACCGATGTGTTGCATATAGTGCAGACGTTTCGTCAGCATGATCAGCAGACGCCGGTGATCCTGATGGGCTATCTCAATCCGCTTGAGACGATGGGGTATGCCGGGTTTGCCCAACAGGCGGAGGCCTGCGGTGTGGATGGGGTGTTGATCGTGGACCTGCCGCCGGAAGAGGCGGCGAGCAGTTTGCATCCGTTGCTGAAAAGTCATGGGCTGGATCAGATATTTCTTTTCTCCCCTACTACTACTGACAGCAGGATGGAACTGATCTCCCGTTATGCGTCGGGATTTGTTTATTGTGTGGCGGTGAAAGGGGTAACGGGTGCCGGTGCCAGGCAGATTGATACACAATCGGTGGAGGACAAGATCATACAAATGCAGCAACATACCAAGCTACCGATAGCGGCCGGTTTTGCTATCGGTGATGCCACAGTCGCGAAGGCGGTGGGCGGGTTTTGTGATGCGATCGTGATCGGTAGCGCCTTGATTGAACAAATTAATAATGCCGTTGAGCGGGGGCGGGATGTCAGTGCGGAGATCAAATCATTTTTATCGCCGGTGCGTGCGGCGCTGGATCAGTTATGAGTTGGCTGGATAAAATTCTGCCGTCGCGTATCAAGACCAATGGTGCCGGCCGTCGGGTTATGCCGGAGGGTGTCTGGACCAAATGTACAAATTGTAATGCGGTGTTATATCAGGCCGAGTTGATGCGTAACTTGTATGTGTGCCCGAAGTGTTCTCACCACATGCGTATCGGTGCCAGGATAAGGCTGGAGTCATTCCTGGATGATGACGAGGCGAGACAGGAACTTGCCGCCGCCGTCAAGCCGGTGGATAAATACAAGTTCAGGGATAGTAAAAAATACCGTGACCGTTTGTCGCAGGCGAACAAGGATACCGGGGAGCTTGATGCCCTGGTGGTTTATAAGGGGAATTTGCAGGCCATACCGTTGGTGGCCTGTGCCTTTGAGTTTGATTTTATGGGCGGTTCCATGGGCTCTGTGGTCGGTGAGCGGTTTGCGCTGGCGGTGGATAGATGTTTGCAGGATAACGCGCCGCTGGTGTGTTTTGCCGCCAGTGGCGGGGCGCGGATGCAGGAGGCCCTGATAGCCTTGTTTCAAATGGCCAAGACCAGTGCGATGTTGGGCGAATTGAGTGACAGGAATCTGCCGTATATCTCGGTGCTGACCAATCCGACCATGGGCGGGGTGTCGGCCAGCTTTGCCAGTCTGGGGGACATCAATGTGGCCGAGCCTAATGCGCTGATCGGTTTTGCCGGGCCGCGGGTGATTGAACAGACCGTCAGGGAGTCCCTGCCGGAGGGGTTTCAGACCAGTGAGTTTTTACTTGAGCACGGGAATATAGATATGATTGTAGATAGAAGAGAAATGCGGGATCGGATCGCGGCATTGCTCACCATCGTTTGTAACAAACCACCGTTGCCCCGGTTTGCCGGTCGGCTCGCGCAATGAGTACGGTCGCAAACAACATTGTAACGAGTGAGATGCGTTTCACTCGCTTGCAGGACTGGCTGTCGTGGCAGGAGGGCCTGCATTTTACTGCGATAGAATTGGGGCTGGATCGCTGCCGTCAGGTCGCCGCGAATATGGGGCTGCTTGATCCCGACTTCAAGGTTATCAGTATTTCCGGTACCAATGGCAAGGGTTCCAGTGCCTGTATGCTGGATACGATCCTGCGGCGCTCCGGTTTGCGGGTTGGCACTTATACCTCGCCGCATCTGCTGGTGTATAACGAAAGGATTAGCATTAATGGCAAGCAAGTTAATGATGCCGATCTGTGTCGCTCTTTTGATCGCATTGATAAACACCGGGGGGATATATCGCTGACCTATTTTGAGTTCGGCACGCTGGCGGCGCTGGACATCTTTCATTCCGCCGGGCTGGATATTGCGATTATGGAGGTGGGGCTGGGCGGGCGGCTGGATGCGGTGAATATCCTGGATGCCGATATTGCGTTGCTGACCACGGTGGATTTTGACCATGAGGTTTGGTTGGGACATGATCGGGAATCCATAGGCCGCGAGAAGGCCGGTATCTTTCGTGCCGGGCGTGCTGCGGTCTGCTCGGATTTGTGCCCGCCGGAATCGGTCTGTGAGCATGCCGCCGGGATTGGGGCGAAGCTGTATCGTGTCGGGCGGGATTTTAATTTTTCCGCCTCGGCGAGTAGTTGGTCATGGCACAGTAATAGTCGGCATTATGCGGCGCTACCGGCACCGGGGATTAATCGTATGCAGATCCGCAATGCGGCGGGGGTGTTGATGGTGTTGCAACTGCTGGGGGAGGAATATCGTTTTGACGGCGAGATCATACGCGAGAGTTTGCGGGATTTTGCACTGGCCGGGCGTTTGCAGAGTGTCGCCGGGGAGATCCCGTGTATTCTGGATGTGGCGCATAATCCGCAGGCGATCTCGGCGCTGGTGGATAATGTGAACAGGTTGCCGAGTTCCGGTGCCAATCATCTGGTTGTCGGGATGTTGCGGGACAAGAATCACGATACGGTTTTCAAACTGTTGCAACAGATTGCCGATCACTGGTATCTGGCTGATATTGACAGTGATCGGGCGGCATTGACGGGCGAGTTGCAACAGGCCTTGCAACAGTATGTTGCCGCAGACGATATCGCCCGTTACCCGAGCGTTGGTGCGGCACTGGCACGGGCGCATGCGCGGGCGAAGCCGGGGGATCGGATTATTGTCACCGGGTCGTTTGTCACGGTCGGGGCGGCGTTGCATTATCTGGAGAGTGTGAGATGATAGCGGACAAGAGATTGAAAGAGAGACTGGTCGGGGCGGTGGTGCTGGTGTTGCTGGCGGTGGTCTTTCTGCCGCTGGTGCTGGATGATGAGGACAGTGGCAGGACTCGTATTACCGAGAGCAACATCCCGCCCCGTCCGGATACGGAGTTCAGTTCCAGTCTGGTGCCTGTTCCGGACTCCGGTCGTTCGGCCACACCTGACGCAACAACATCAGCACCAACATCGCCTGCAACATCGCCTGCAACATCGCCGACAAGAAAGGCGGCGAAGACAGACAAGGTAACCGGTGCCTGGGTGGTGCAGATAGGCAGTTTTGCCGACCGGAAAAATGCCAGCAAGCTGGATGAGGCATTGCGCGACAAGGGTTACAAATCCTATGTGCAGGAGGTAGAAGATGGGGCGGAAGATGTGTATAAGGTGCGTGTCGGCCCGGAGTTGCTACGCTCGGATGCCAAACGGTTGCAGGAAAAACTGCAACAGACTATGTCACTAAAAGGTATTGTCATAAGCTACCCGTGATTCCCGACTATCTGTCAATGCGGCACACCGGACGCCATCAAACCCTGGCGGGGGCAAGCACATGAGCGGTATTGATACGATTATCCTGATCTGTCTATTTTTGCCGGCCCTGATTGGTCTCGTTTACGGGTTTTTGAATATCCTGTTCTCTATTGTCGCCTGGGTTTTGGCGCTGGCCATTGCGGTCAAATTCTGTGGCTATGTCGCCCCGTTACTGGATAACTATGTCGGCTTGCTGTTATTGCGCGAGTTGTTGGCATTCATCGGCTTGTTTATTATCAGCCTGATGTTGCTGAGTACCCTCGGTTACTTCATAGTAAAATTGCTGGCGCGCGCCGGCCTGACGGCGGCGGACAGGATGTTGGGGTTTGTATTCGGTTTCGGGCTGGGTGGCGTTATTGTATGGGGTATGGTTTTTCTGGCCGGTTTTACCCCGCTGACGGAAAAAGACTGGTGGCAGGAATCCCTGCTGATATGGCCTTTTCAACAGATTGCGATATGGGCCGAACAATTCCTGCCGATAGAGATGGTGAGTTATCATGGGTATGGCAAGGCGGTATAACTGAGCGGAGGATGAACTGATGTGCGGGATTATCGGTATCGTTGCGAGGAATAATGTCAATCAGGCTATTTTTGATGGCCTGACTATTTTGCAGCATCGCGGTCAGGATGCCGCCGGGATGGTGACCTGCGATGGTTTGCGGCTTTATCTGCGCAAGAACAATGGTCTGGTCAGGGATGTGTTTAGTACCCGGCACATGTTGCACCTGAAAGGTAGCATCGGGATCGGCCATGTCCGTTACCCGACCGCCGGTTGTGCGTCCTCTGCCGAGGCGCAACCGTTTTATGTCAATTCACCGTATGGTATTACGCTGGCGCATAACGGTAATCTGGTTAATGGTGAGCAACTGAGAGAGGATTTGTCGCAGAATGATTTGCGGCATATCAATACCGATTCTGACTCAGAATTGTTGCTGAATATCTTTGCTTATGAGTTGCAACGTCTCGGCAAATCGCGCAGTGATCTGAAGCCGAAGGACATCTTTCATGCGGTCGCACGCTTGCACGAGCGTTGTCAGGGCGGCTATGCGGCGGTGGCGATGATCGCCGGGGTCGGCATTGTGGGCTTTCGTGATCCGCATGGTATCCGTCCCGTCTGCTTCGGGGAAAGGCAGACCGATATGGGCAAGGAATATATCATTGCCTCGGAGAGCGTCGGGATCAGGGCGCTGGACTTTACCCTGTCGCGGGATATTGCCCCCGGCGAGGCCGTGTTCATTAGCGTTGATGGCGAATTACACAGCCAGCAATGCGCGGCAGACCCGGTTTGCTCGCCCTGTATATTTGAATATGTGTATCTGGCGCGGCCGGATTCCGTTATTGATGGTGTGTCGGTTTATAACACCCGCCTGCGTATGGGCGAGGCCCTGGCGCAAAAGATCCTGCGCCTCAATCCTGAGCATGATATTGATGTGGTAATCCCGATCCCCGAAACCGGGCGCACGGTGGCGATGCCGATAGCGCGTGCATTGAATGTCAAATACCGCGAAGGGTTTATCAAGAACCGCTATATCCCGCGGACTTTTATTATGCCGGGACAAAACATTAGAAAAAAATCAGTGCGGCAAAAGCTGAATGCGATTGATCTGGAGTTCAAGGACAAGAATGTATTACTGGTGGATGATTCCATTGTGCGCGGAACCACTGCTCAGGAGATTATTCAGATGACCCGCGAGGCCGGTGCCAAAAAGGTTTATTTCGCCTCCGCCGCACCGCCGGTTTTGTATCCTGATGTGTATGGCATTGATATACCCGCGCCTGATGAGTTGATTGCCCATGGCAGGAGTGAGCAGGAGATCTGCGCGACCATAGGCGCCGACCATTTGATCTATCAGGATGTGGAGGACTTGCAAGACGCCGTCCGCAAGGGTAATCCCGATATTACATCATTTGATGTGGCGTGTTTTACCGGCAACTATGTTACCGGCAATGTCAGTGAGGAGTATCTGCATCATGTCGCGAATTTGCGGCGTGATTCGGTCAAGCAATCACAACTCTCTCAGGATGAGTCGCGGATAGATCTACCCAACGCTGAGTAAAGACAACTTATTCTTCCTCTTTATCCTTGTCAGGCCGGGCGGTGAAACTCTTGAAGAAGTTATCCTGCATCTGTTGCCAGACCTGCATATTTTGTTCGGTCAGTTCAGAGATCTTTTCCAGCGGATTGCCTGTCATTGCATCCTGTACATTTTTCTGTATGGCCTGTTGCTGAGAGGCAAACAACTCAATACTCTTCTCCAGATATTCGCTCAGGGCTGATTGATAGGAGTCACCGTAAGAGCGAATCAGTTGCGATAACATATCCGCATTGAATATAGGCTGGCCGTCATGCTCCTGTTCGGCAATGATCTGTAACAGGATACTGCGGGTCAAGTCTTCCTCTGTTTTTACATCTATAACGCAAAAACTAACCCCTTCAAGCACCAGTTTTTTGACATCCCCCAGCGTGATGTACTTGCTTATCCGCGTATCATAGAGCCTGCGGTTCGGATATTTTTTGATGATATGTTTTTCAGATTGTTCAGACATGGTTAGTACCTCCGTTATCGTTCAACGGCCAGGGCGACGCCCTGACCACCGCCTATGCACAAGGTGGCGAGACCTTTGTGAGCATCCCGGCTTTGCATCTCATGCAACAATGTTACCAGCACCCGGCACCCGGAAGCACCTATCGGATGCCCGAGGGCGATCGCGCCGCCATTCACATTGACCTTGTCGGCATCAAACTCCAGACCACGATTGACCGAAATCGCCTGCGCGGCGAATGCCTCGTTGGCCTCAATCAGATCCAGATCGGCCACGCCCCAGCCGGCCTTGTGCAGACATTTTTCTGTCGCCGGGATCGGCCCGGTGCCCATGATTTTCGGGTCCACACCGGCACTGGCGTAGGCCGTGATACCGGCCAGCACCGGCAGGTTCAACTCTTTGGCCTTGCTATCGGCCATCACGATCACCGCCGCCGCCCCGTCATTGATGCCGGAGGCATTGGCAGCCGTCACTGTGCCGGTCTTGCTGAACGCCGGCCGCAGTTTTGCAATGCTGTCTTGGGTCACATCCTGTTTCGGGTATTCATCTTCGGCGAAGATGACCGGGTCGCCTTTTCGTTGCGGGATGGCGACCGGGATAATCTCGTCACTGAATGTCTGTTTTTCCTGCGCCGCTTGCGTCTTCTGTTGTGATGCCGCGGCGAACGCATCCTGTTCTTCCCGGGAGATGCCGAATTGCTCGGCGACATTCTCGGCGGTTACGCCCATGTGATAATCATTGAACGCATCCCACAGGCCATCAAGGATCATGCTGTCCTGTAACTTCCATTCTCCCATCTTGACGCCCGCGCGGGATTTGGGTAGCACATGGGGGGCGGCACTCATGTTCTCCTGCCCACCGGCGATCACGATCTCCGCATCACCGCACTTGATGGCCTGAGCGGCGAGATGCACCGCCTTCAGGCCGCTACCGCAGACCTTGTCTATCGTCATGCAGGGGACGGTATGCGGCAGTCCGGCGACCAGCGCGGCCTGTCGTGCCGGGTTTTGTCCGCAGCCGGCCTTCAGTACCTGGCCCATGATGACCTCATCAATCAATTCCGGCTTGATAGCCGTCTTTTCCAGCAGGGCTTTGATGACAGTCGCACCGAGCTGATGGGCGGGAATGTCCGCCAGACTACCGGCGAAGGCCCCGACAGGGGTGCGGCCGGCGGCGACAATAACAGGTTTGGGCATATTTAACTCCTTGAAAAATAAGTGTTTTTACCGTTGGTCATCGCAGACCGACGGCGTCATTGTTGCAGTGTAGCAAGGTAGTGGCGATAAGACCAGCCTGTCTGTCCGGGGGTGGCAATCGGTCCCCCCACCAAAGCAGGCTTCGCCTCCTTTGGCTCCCCCTCAGGGGGGGAGCACCAACATCGGCACAAATAGCTCCCCCTTTGAGGGGGAGCCGGTGGCACAAGGGCGTAGCCCGTAGTGGCTCCGGTGGGGGGACCTTGCTGATTTGTCCCGCAACCGCTATAGTGCCGCCCCTCTCCAGTCATCGGTGTGTAGCGCAGCCTGGTAGCGCACTTCCTTCGGGAGGAAGGGGTCGGAGGTTCAAATCCTCTCACACCGACCATTCGCTTCTTTGCTAAAAATGCAGCCCCCGCCCGTCCGCTATCAGGGCGGCCTCGTGGGTGGCCTCGGCCAGCGTGGGGTGGGCGTGGATGGTGCGGGCCAGGTCTTCGGTGCTGGCATCAAACTCCAGTGCCATGACCGCCTCGGCTATCAGTTCGGAGGCATTGGGGCCGAATATGTGTATCCCCAACAGTTTGTCGGTTGCGGCATCGCTGAGCATCTTCACCATGCCGGTCGTGTCGCCGAGCGCACGGGCGCGGCCACTGGCAAGAAAGGGAAACACACCGGCCTTGTATTTGATGCCACTACTCTTCAACTCCTGCTCTGTCTTGCCGGCCCAGGCGATCTCGGGCCAGGTATAGATAACCCAGGGGATCGCATCATAGTTCAGGTGTGCTCCCTTGTCGGCAATGCGCTCTGCCACCGCCACGCCTTCTTCCGATGCCTTGTGGGCCAGCATCGGGCCGGTCACCACATCGCCGATGGCATAGACATCCGGCAGATTGGTCTGGCACAGGGCATTGACTTCAATAAACCCGTTGGCATCCAGCTCCAGACCGACCGCCGTTGCGCCGAGGCCGTCGGTGTTGGGTTTTCTGCCGACGGCAACGATCAGTTTATGCACGGTCAACTGTTGTTTGCCTTCCTGATCTTCATAGGTCACGGTGACCTCGCGGTTGTTGCTGCCGGTGCCGGTGACCTTCGCCCCGAGACGGATATCCAGCCCCTGTTTTCTCAGGGTCTTTTCCGCTTCGGTTGCGATTTGTCTATCTACCGGCGCGAGAAACTCATCCATCGCCTCCAGAATAATGACTTCCGAACCCAGCCGTCCCCAGACGCTGCCGAGTTCCAGACCGATCACACCGGCACCGATAATGCCCAGTTTTGTCGGCACCTCGGTCAGTGCCAGCGCGCCGGTTGAATCCAGAATCAGGTTTTGATCCACCGGCGCGGGCGCAATCTGTGCAGGCACCGAGCCGGTGGCGATGATGATATGTTGGCCGTTGATCGTGTAGGGGTTATCGCCCTCGGGGATGACTGAAACCTGTTTATCGCCAAGCAGTTGTCCGTGTCCCTGCAACCACTCAACCTTGTTTTTTTTCAGCAGACCGGCGATGCCCTGGGTCAGGGTTTGGACGATGGTGTTTTTCCGCTCCATCATTTTGTAGATATCAACGGTTGCGCCGCCGGTGTTGATGCCGTGTGTCGCCGCTTCATGTTTCAGGAACATATAATGGTGGGAGGAGTCCAGTAGCGCCTTGGACGGGATACAACCTACGTTGAGACAGGTGCCGCCCAATACCGGCGCGCCGGAATCATCCAGCCGACTTTCCACGCAGGCGGTGGTCAAACCGAGTTGGGCACAACGGATAGCCGCCACATAACCACCCGGCCCGCCGCCAATGACGATGACATCGTAATTATTATTGTTCATACTTGTAGCAGGAGTCGGGTCGGGTCTTCCAATAGTTCCTTGATCGTCACCAGGAATGAGACGGCCTCCCGGCCATCAATGATGCGGTGATCATAAGACAGGGCCAGATACATCATCGGCCGTATCACGACCGTGTCATCTTCTACGACCGGGCGTGGTTGTATCTTGTGCATGCCGAGTATCGCACTTTGCGGCGGATTGAGGATCGGCGTGGAAAGCAGTGAGCCGAAGATGCCGCCGTTGGTGATCGTGAAGGTGCCGCCGATCAGTTCTTCCATGGTTAGTTTGCCGTTCTGTGCCCGGTCGCCGAAATCGCGGATACGTGTTTCTATTTCGGCGAAGCCCAGGTTGTCGGCATCCCGGATGACCGGTACCACCAGCCCCTTGGGCGAACTCACGGCGATGCTGATATCAAAATAGCCGTGATAAACGATGTCATCGCCTTCAATGGAGGCATTGACCAGCGGAAATTTTTTCAACGCCTCTACGGCCGCGCTGGTGAAAAATGACATAAAGCCAAGTTTCACGCCGTGATCTTTTTCAAACTCCTCCTTGTGGCGTTGCCGTAGTGTGATCACCGGTTGCATATTTACTTCATTGAATGTGGTCAGGATTGCGTTCTCCCGCTGTGCCGCCAACAGCCGCTCGGCGGTGCGCTGCCGTAGCCGGGTCATCGGGACACGCTTTTCCAGTCTGCCTTGTGCGGCGGATGGCGCAGGGGGCGGCGTGGTTTTATGATAAGGGACAGGATCTTCACTCCTGACTATGCTGCCATCCGGTGCGGGAGCCGGTGCGGGGGCGGCGGCAGGCTCAGTAGCGGCCCGATCAAGATGTGCCATCACATCCAGCTTGGTGATCCGGTCGCCGCTATGGCGAATGGTGGCCGGGTCCAGATTATGTTCTTCCAGCAGCACCCGCACCGCCGGACTGAGTTTGTCGGTGGCCGTCGCTGCGTCATCGGTCAGCAGGGAGGGCTGTTGTTGTTGCGGTTGTGACTGTTGCGGTTGTGACGGTTGCTGTGCAGGCGGGGCGGCGGCTTGCGCCGCTACCGGCTCAGTAGCCGAAGCAACAGTGCCTGCCGTCGCATCGGTATCAATCTTGGCAATGACCTCATTGCTTGCCACATCTTCACCGGCAGCCTTGACGATCTCAACCAGCACCCCGTTATCCGGAGCGGTGACATCCAGCGTCACCTTGTCGGTCTCAATATCAATCAGACTGTCACCGCGAACGACAGTCTCCCCGGCTTTTTTATGCCAGATCATCAGCGTCGCTTCCGCAACAGATTCTGCCAGCATCGGCACTTTGACTTCTACAAGCATACTTGTCTCCTCATTATGTTATGCGCTATGCACACGGGCGGTGGTTTCAACTCTATCCAGTTGCAGGGCCTCTTCAATCAGCTGGTTTTGCTGTTTTTGATGCAGGCTCACATAACCGGCGGCGGGTGATGCCGAGTAGGCCCGGCCGACATAACTGAATGTATGCTGCTCACTCAGGCAACCCATGATGGTGCGCGATGATTGTATGTAATACCAGCTACCCTGATTTCTCGGCTCCTCTTGCACCCATACCACTTCCGTCGCATTGCTGTATGAATCAATAATGGCCTTCATCTCACTGGCAGGGAACGGGAACAGTTGCTCAATGCGGGTGATCGCGATGTTTTCAAGCTGGTTTTCCCGCCGTGCGGCCAGCAGATCAAAATACACCTTGCCGCTGCAAATCAGCAACCGGGTAACACGGCTTTTATCCAGATCGTCAATCTCATCAATAGTAAGCTGGAATTGACCGTGGCTGAGTTCGTCCAGTCCGGAAGTAGAGAGCTTGTGCCGCAACAGACTCTTGGGACTCATCACGATCAGCGGTTTGCGATACGGGCGCAACATCTGACGCCTGAGCATATGGAACATCTGCGCCGGTGTGCTGGGGTAACAGACCTGCATATTTTCCTGCGCGCACAACTGCAGGAAACGTTCCAGACGGGCGGAGGAATGCTCCGGCCCCTGGCCGTCGTAGCCGTGCGGCAACAATACGGTGAGACCGCAATAGCGACCCCACTTGGCCTCGCAGGAACTGATGAACTGATCAAACACAACCTGGGCACCGTTGGCGAAATCACCGAATTGCGCCTCCCATATCACCAGCGCATTGGGCTCGGAGGCACTGTAACCGTATTCAAATGCCAGCACCGCCTCTTCGGACAGGATTGAATTGATCACCAGAAAAGAAGGTTGCTCCTCCCGGATATGTTGTAACGGCAAAAACTTGTCCCCGTCCTGCTGATTATGAATGACCGCATGGCGGTGAAAGAATGTGCCCCTGCCGCTGTCCTGACCGGAGATCCGGATCGGGTAGCCTTCCCTCAGCAAGGCCGCATAGGCCAGGTTCTCGGCAAAGCCCCAGTCCATCTCTTGCTCACCCGCGCCCATCTTGCGGCGGTTTCGCATGATCCGGGCCACCGTCGGGTGCAGGTCAAAATGCTCCGGGACGGTGGTCAATATCTCTGTCAGTTGTGCAATGGTGTCCGGGGCTACCTTGGTGTCGGTAGGCATATTCCATGTCGCCGTCCTGAACGGTTCATAGTTGATCATGTAGCGGGTGTCGGCATCTGTCGCCAAGGTACCGGCGACGGATTGATTGGATTCCAGTGACTCGACATAAGTCTTCGCCATCGCATCTACTTCGGCATGGGTGGTGACGCCTTCCTCTACCAGTTTCTCCGTATAGATATCCAGTACATCCTTGTGCCCGCGTATGGCCTTGTACATGATCGGCTGCGTGGCGGCCGGCTCATCCGATTCGCTGTGGCCGTGTTTGCGATAACAGACCATATCAATAACCACGTCCTTGTTATATTGCATACGAAAGTCCAGCGCGATCTTGGCGACATGCGCGACGGCCTCCGGATCATCGCCATTCACATGGAAGATCGGTGCCTGCACCATCTTCGCAACATCGGTGCAATACAGCGTGGAGCGTGAATCAAGCGGGTCACTGGTGGTGAAGCCGATCTGATTATTAATGATGATATGCACGGTGCCGCCGGTGCTGTAACCGCGGGTTTGTGACAGGTTCAGCGTCTCCATCACCACGCCCTGGCCAGCGAAAGCCGCAT
Organism: Gammaproteobacteria bacterium; assembly: GCA_051008185.1. Lineage (GTDB taxonomy): Bacteria > Pseudomonadota > Gammaproteobacteria > Eutrophobiales > Eutrophobiaceae > CAXMWX01. The sequence continues at coordinate 1,342 of JBPCXW010000176.1, read as the reverse complement.
CACCGTGAATGAGAATGGCTAACACCTGATTGCGGGACTTGTCATTGCGCCGGTCCTGCCGGGCGCGCACCGAGCCCTCTACCACCGGATCAATGATTTCCAGATGCGACGGGTTGAAGGACAGGGTCAGATGCACGGTGCCGCCGGGTGTGTGAATGTCGGATGAATAACCCAGATGATATTTCACATCACCGGAGCCGGGTATATCGGTGTTCTTGCCTTCAAATTCGCTGAACAACTCATGCGGCAATTTGCCGATGGTATTGACCAGCACATTCAACCGCCCCCGGTGCGCCATGCCGATGACGGCCTCACGGGTTCCGTTTTCTCCTGAGTCCTGAACTATCTCATCCAGCAGGGCGATCAGCGATTCACCGCCTTCCAGGGAGAAACGTTTTTGCCCGACATACTTGGTATGCAGATATTCTTCCAGGATATTGGCCGACATAACCCGGTTCAGGATGCGTTTTTTTTGGGCCTCGTCAAACTGCGGCATACCCATCGTTTCTTCCATGCGTTGCTGAATCCAGCGTTTCTGCTCCGTTTCATTGATGTGCATATACTCGGCACCGATGGTGCGGCAGTAGGTGGTCCTGACGATGTTGATGATGTCTTTCAGAGGCAATTCATCGGCTGCGAACAGGGAGCCGGTGTTGAACACCTGCTGCATATCGGCCTCGGTGAATTGATAATAATTCGGGTCAAGTTCCGGTATTTCGTGCCGCTTGTATTGTCTGATCGGGTCCAGATCGGCCTGCTGGTGGCCGCGAAAACGGTGGGCGTTGATCAGTTGTAACACAGAGGCCTGTTTTTTGTTATCCACCAAATGCGATTCGGTGGTGACGGCGGTGCTTTGTTGCGCTTGCGATTGCTTTTTATTTTTTGCCGCATCAAGAAAGAATTGTTGCACTCTGGTGTGAGAAGTTTCGCTGGCACCTTGCTGTCCTTCCGCCGATGCGTTGAGCGAGTTGAAATAATCCCGCCATTCCGGCGCGACGGTATCGGGATTTTCCAGATACTGTTCGTAGAGGGCCTCAATAAATGCGGCATTGTCGCCGTAGAGGCAGGATGCGCCGGGGTTGCTCATTATTGCTTATTCTCTCCGCTAGTGTAGGGCTATAAAATCAGGGTATTGGTTGCGGCGGTTAGTATAAATCATCTTTATATGCAAGGTAATAGTCAGGCGGTGCTGTGATGATATTGCACTGAATCTGGCTATGCTGATGGTTTTTCCGTGTTTTCAATTACTTACAGAGTTGTCGTGCAAGGGGTTACTGAAACTATGGCCCCCCACCAAAGCAGGCTGCGCCTCCTTTGGCTCCCCCTCAAGGGGGGAGCTATT
>JBPCXW010000175.1:0-17920 GCA_051008185.1 Gammaproteobacteria bacterium | reverse complement strand
TTCCTTACCTTTCGGACCATTTACAATGACAGTGGTCATAATTGCACCGAGCTTGCCGCTTTGCCCTTCAAAGCCGATATCCTCCCTTGTCATAATTCTTGGGCAACATGGACACTGTGCCCCGGAGCGACTCATGGTACCTGCACCACGACTTTTGTCATTTTCACGTCTTTGCGCTACACTTCTTCCGACCAGGGGTGGGTCATATTCAATACCAAACACAACATCGCTCCGATCGGAATTTGGTGTCATGGTGAGAACAACACGCTTTCTTTCTTTTTTCGCGAGCCAAAGGGTTTTGAGCAGCGGAATGGTCGCACGACAACCCTTGCAGCGCACAGTACGAGCCCATAAGTAAGCGACGGTAGGCTTTGTTACCCAGCGTGGATTGCGCGGGTCTTCCAGGTAGTTCTTGTCAAGGTCAATGTTTAGCAGAGTAACATCTGTCTCACCATTCTCGTCAGGTTCCAGAAGCTGTAGTGGTTGCGATTTGAACGACTTGCCCCCAGGCGCGAGTGCTTGGAACTCAGCATAGGTTGGATAGTGGTGTGCGAGCCTTTTGCGTGCCTCTGCCAGCACCCATCGGCCCCAGGCTCGCACCTGCCAAGCGAAATCGGCCTCAAACAGCGTGTCATTAACGAATAGCTCCGGTTCTGTGTCCTTTTTGTTATTATCAAGACCAAGCTTCGCGATTTGAGATTTCAGCTGTTTACCTTTGAAACCTTTTGCTTCTAAGAAAGATTCCATAAATTCACGATCTTTGAGCGCAAATGCGGGAAGTGAGCGAGTCTGTCCAGCGAGTTTCTGTGGGTATTCCAGCGTACATTTGAGAATGAACCAGGCAACTGGATTGATGTCAATGGCTGTGACTTCGCAACCAAGCCGCATAGCTTCCAGCGGTATTGCCCCACCGCCCGCGAACGGATCCAACACTTTTGGTGCCCGTCCGTCGTAAGCTTCGCGGATTTTTCCCCGGAACCACTCGAGGTCGGCATCATTCTCTCGCCCCCAATGTAGGATTCCACCTTCCGTCTCGCGCTTGTGTACTGCGACTGTTTTACCGCCGTCTTTCTTTAGTTCAATGTTCTCCCTTACCGTGCCAGCTAGCCGCCGGTAAATTTCTTCGCGCTTGCCCTCATCGCCAGGATCGGGTAGTAGAGTTGAAATCAGCGCCGCCCGACAAGCCGCAAGCGGCCTTCGTGCCGGCCATATATGCAGTGTTGAGATGTGTCCGTGTCGAACACTTTTCTCATGTACCGAATCAAGTGATACTTGCTCCAGCGGGAAGTCAACTTCAATGAGGCGTTTATCACTCATTATTGCCATCCTCGAAACGTATTGTGCAAGCACTTTCAAGTGATTTATAGCCTTTGATATGAATTCGTTTTAGCATTGGTTGCTCCCGAGTCGTTGCATCAGGCAGATAAACTTCTCGTCATTTCTCTGCATTGGATGCAACATTTTTTCGTCCGTTATCGGATGATGGTAACTGCAGAAACCGGACAAACAGTTCGCGCGCGTAATGTCGCCCAAAACGATGCATGCGGATGGCGGCAATAAGTGTCGCAAGGGCTGCCAGTGTCACAATGTCGTAGCGTACAGGATTGGTGGTTAGTCCTGCAAGCACAACAATAAGCAACCCGGCACATAGACCTCGGTTCAATCCATAGTTGCCGTTGAAGGTTTCTATACGTTCTGCCTGTCCTGCACTTTCAACAGCGGCAAATATCTGCCGCGTCACTGCATACCACTCACGGGCGTTCAGTTTGTTAATCTCAAACGGCTCTAATCCAAGGCGTTTATGCCCCAACTCCTGAATACGTTGAACCTGATTAGGGGCAAGTATCCGATTCGGTTTGGTACGAAGCCAATCAGAAGGCAGGCCACCCCAAATTATCCACCAGATGCTTTCAAACAGGTTACCAACTGCCTGGATGAGATGGCCAAGTATGTAAGCAAGAATGACGAACATACCAAACCCGCCAAAGGAGATTTGAGTAAGGGTTCCAGCCCAGAATATATCAGGATACAGAGAAGCAATACCAAACAGGGTAGCCGCCCCTGGTACGAGAATGCCTGTAAATTCGTAGTGATTAAATTGGCGCATGATTTCTATGTCCTTCCCCTATCCTTTTTCGGTAGTAACCGATCCACGATACATTCCGTATTTCTGGATAGAGATGTGACCATCGTTACGAGTCGTTAATACTTTACGGATTACACCGTTTGGGAACGTAATACCGCGTGTATGCTGTCCATAGTTAGCTGCCGTTTGCTGTGTGTCAAACTGTATTTTTGAATCAGAGTAAATTACTAATTCAGGACAGCACCATTCAAACACATCAGTGCAGTACCCACTAGCCCTGCCGTGGTGAGATGCTACGAACACATTTACTGTCTTCAGTTCATTACAGAAATTCGGGTTCTTGAGAAGCTCTCGCCACCCGATCTCTTCGATATCGCCAGGGAAAATCAAGTGTAGGTTGTAATAGTGGACGAATGTAACAAGGCTGAGGTTATTTGTGTCTGTTAGACCGAGTTGAGGTTTATTCCCGTACATCGAAAATATCAATCCACCCCAATCTGGGCGGTTATAAAACGGTTCAGGAGTGCATACACTCATGGGTCCTAGGAGACTTTTGATCCCATTGCCAATACCTGAGGGCTGTTTCAATTTACGAATATAATCCGCGCTGACTGCTGTATTATAGCAGCAGTAAGGCACATATTCTATGAGATTCGGTAAATCACTTACGTGATCTTCGTCAAAATTTGAGACGAAGAGGTACTCCACTTTGTGAATGCCATTGCATCGAAGGTGTTCTGATGGCCGCCAGTTACGCCTAGAGCTGTGACCGCAATCAATCATAAAGTGGTGACCGTTATCAGAGCAAATTAACGTGCACGCACCGTGGTCAACATCGCAAAATAGAATATCCATAATTATGTATCCTCTGCATCCGCTACCGATAAAATCTCAGTACTTGAAATAGTCATACTACCTTTAGTCTTTGCCAACAGCCTGCCAAAAGGGTCTCGTACTTTGACCAAGCGAGGTCGAGGGGTAGCGCAGTCAAAGACCACATAAAGCCAGTACCGCTCGCGTAAATTGCAGGCATTGGCCCACTCATTCTCACTTATTTCTACACCAGCAGTGCCGGCACGGCCTTTGACTTCAATAGCACGCTCTTCTGCAAGACTATGTGATGTTGCAGGGCGTAGCGAACGGAGATCAAAGCCGGGCCAATCGTTAAGACCGGCAACCCGTGCCAGATCGGGTCGCGACACATCGTGTACGGTGGCTCCCACTGCTTCTTCGTGTGCCTGCGCCAGTCGCATGGCGATTACTTCGACCTCGGCGGTGTGTCGGCGTTGCTCTTCTGGATCATCAGTGGGCAGGATAATAGCGTGTGCCAACATTTCTACTTCGCCTGGTACTATGAAGTCCGGTTCCATTTCCAGTAATTCAAGGTGGTTCTTTTTCTCTGTTTTAAGCTGTTGTTGTTGTTCTTTGACTTTGGTGAGTTCCACTTTAGCGTGAGAATCACCTTTGCGGGCCTCATTACTTACGTGTTGCCGTTTAGCAACCAGTTCAGCACTCTTATGGTCATAGCCGCGGTTAATCCAGTCCCGGCGCCCTGACAATGTGCTTTCAACACGGGCTCGATGTTCGTTCACTAAACGAGCAAGTGCATCACTCTTGCACCATTTAATAGCGGCATCGGTTAGTTTTCGTGCAAGTCCGGCAAGGGACACACTACCGGGGGGTACATCCTGTGCGCCTTGAAGTAGTAGCAGGTGTTCTAGTGGGCATGTCGTGATTACACCGTCGCTCTCCTGTTTGAGTCCAATCAGGCGGTTTTCGATGATTTCAGTGTGAGTGTTATCTTTATTTCCAATGGCATCGCCAATCGGGTCAGTGGTTGCTGTGGTTGGCTGGCGACGCATAACGGATACCTTGGCAAGGTGGAAGAGATAGGGTTTCTCGGCGTGCGGGTCAACAAAGAACGTGCCGCGTCGCGCTTCGTCGCCACAGCGCGACAGCAGTGTATCGCAGAAGCGATCAAACACGGGCTCGCCGGGATGCATCCATATAGCATTGGTACGATCTTCGGGCCTATACACGGTTAGCCGCCTCTGCATTTCTGGTTGATAGAGCTCCATCGCGCTGAGCACAGGGTCGAGACTATGTGAACGTTCTGGAGAGAGTTCGAAAATACCCTCGGAGTCGCCATTCACTCGCAAATCTATCAAGGGTGCCGCAGCTTCTACAAAGCGACGAATGTATCCAGGCAACAAGCGCCGATACTGTTCTCGTTCCATATCAGCGTTGATCTTTGGAAGATGGCTCTTGACATCGCCATCTCCGTAGAGTGCTTGCTCTCGCTTGTCCAGCGCATTTATCTGTTCTTCGGTGAGAAGTTTGTTGATGTTGTCAATGGCAGTGCTGGTGTCGTCCTCCGTGGCTGCCATCCCAAAGTATTCGGTTAGTGGAACATTTTCAAACAGTCGTCCAATGACATCAAAGACTTTGTCTGATTGAAGTTGCTCGCGGATTAATTCCAGTTTTTCAAGTAAAGTCTTCAAAACTCGACCTTCGCGTGTTGCACCGGCGATTAGATTGACGATGATGACAGGGTCGCGCTTTTGTCCATAGCGATGGATACGCCCCATACGTTGCTCAAGGCGTGCCGGATTCCAGGGTAGGTCGTAGTTCACCATGAGCCAGCAAAATTGAAGATTGATGCCCTCGCCGGCGGCATCGGTAGCGACCAGATAATTTGCACCTCCTTCATCAAGCGAGCGCCGAAACAGATCAACCTGTGATTCCCGCTTACGATAGTCAATGCCACCATGGATTAGTGCAACCTGCCCCGTGAAACCTAACCCTTCAAGGCGGCGCACCAGAAATTCGGCTGTGTCGCGGTGCTCAGTGAATATGATGAACTTCTCATTAGCGTAGGCTTCGTCTTGTAATACAGCACGGAGTTTCTCAAACTTTGAGTCCTCTCCAACATCGGCAAGATGCTTTGCCTGTGCGAGCAATGTTTCAACTTCGGCACGTTCCTCCTGAAGTTCCATCAGGGTCAGCGTAAAAAAGCTGCTAAGGGCTTTGTCCTCAAACTCCTCGTGGCGCTCCTGTTGATCAGAATCGCTGACATCTTCGTCAGCGGTGTGGGTTTCGAAGAAATCCGATAAATTCTTGATGCTGTCCTGGCGGCGTTTCAGTTCTTCGGTGTTTCCGGTGCGAACCAACTCTATGGCACCATCCAGCCGTTCAAGACGGCGTTCAAAAGATCGCAGTAGCGCATAAGTTGAACTGGCCTGACGGCGCTGAAAAACACTCACTATGAAGCGCGCCGCCGATGAGTTCAGAATGCGTGCCTTGTTGTATGTGCTGGTGATGTAGCTGGTCGTAGCCTCATAAAGTTGTTGTTCTGCCGGGTTTAATTCATAGCTGAGGGTGTCGCATTGCCGTTGTGGGTAGAGAGGTTGTCCGTCAAAGCGCACCATTTCCTCTTTGGTTCGGCGAATGAAATGTTGGCGACGCTGACTTTCCGGGAAGTCTTGAAATGCATCAAAGGTAGCGAGGGCATCGGGTGCCAGAAGTCGCCACAGGCAATAATATGGGAAATCTTTGCCCATGTGCGGTGTTGCGGTGAGCAGCAGAACATGAGCCGCTGACCAGCCTAGCTCCCATCGCGCGTCATTTGTAGGCAGGCCAGCTAGTGCTTCCGCCAAACGGTATCGGTCAGTCTTGCGCACATAGAAATCCCTTTCGCGGTTGGCAGCCAGTTTGTGGGCTTCGTCGAAGACCACAAGGTCGTATGGCAAAGCCTTCCCTGAGGTGACAGCCTCGCGCAATCTGGTGAACATACGTTCGCCAGCAAGGGTGTCAACACTGACAATAACGCGGTCGCTGTCTGGTCCGACAAACGGGTTGTCAGTGCGGGCATCTGCCCCACGCACAATCTTGAATAGCAGGCGAAACAGGACACGCATCTCGCGTTCCCAGTTGCCAACAAGACCAGCTGGTGGAACAACCAGCACTCGCTTAATCAGGCGGCGCGCGAACACCTCCCGAAGATAGAGGCCAGTCATAATCGTCTTACCGGCACCTGCATCGTCAGCCAGAAGAAATCGTAGTGGCGACAGGCCGAGCATATTGTCGTAAACGGCTATGCGCTGATGAGGGAGCGGGTCGATCAGTGAAATCTCGGTAGCAAAGGCCGGATTGAACAGATGGCCATAAGCGAGGCGGTGAGCCTCAGCTACAGTGGCCACCACGTCAGGCTTCGCTACGAAGTCCAGTATTGGGGCTTGTGATGGGGTAGTCCCAAGTGTAGTAGCCTCTTCCTGTGATGTCCTGAATTCGGCCTCAATACCCAAGAATTGTTGCCACGCTAACCGGGTTGGCTTGGATTGGCCATTTTCCCACCGATTCACGGTCGCAAACGCCACACCTAGTTGCTCGGCCAGCCGTGTCTGCGTTAGCCCGAGACTGGCCCGAACCGACTTCACGCGGTCCGAGTAATCGGCGGGAATGTTGGGACTGGCCTGTGGCATAGGGTCTCTCACAATGTGGAATCTACGCATGGTGCAACGTATCAAATGGCCTGTCAAGGGGCATATAGCATTTGTTATATTGACAGATTGGCGGCATGAGGCCGCAAATATCCTATTATTTGCCTTGATACCCAGATTGGGTAGACTACTTGACATGCCTTTTTTACAACTATATTGTTGTAAGCATGATTCCGAACTTGGTCAGCCTGCCAGGCACACCGTGGTCCGTGTTACCCGCTGGGGTACACCAAGCCACCCTGTCTGAAATCGCTGATCGCTTCGTTTACAACCAGTGGCGGCGAGATCTTTTTGATGGGTTGGTGTTGGCTTCACGGAATCTGGTTCAAGCAGGTTGTAAGCGCTTGTTCCTTGATGGCAGCTTTGTTACTGATAAACCCGTGCCGAGGGACTACGACGCGTGCTGGCATCCTGATGGCATTGACATCAATTTGATAGACCCAGTTTTTAAAATTTTTGATGACAACAGGGTCTCACAGAAGAAGAAGTTTGGTGGAGAATTCTTTCCATCCACTTTGCCAAATGAGGCCGGAAGAAACTTTGTAGATTTCTTCCAGATTGATAAGCACACTGGGCTACAGAAAGGAATTCTTCTTATTGATCTTGCCAACGATTCAATTCTTCAACCATGAGGTGGCGCCATGATCTACAGCGATAAACAATATGAAGTATCAATTAGGGAACTAGCAAAACTCAAAGATGCGCTAGAGACCACACAATCAGGAGAGACTGAGAATAAGTCGGTGGAACGTATTGGAATTGAGGCTCTTAAGAGTCAAATCGCAGAAATTGAAGCCGATGTTACCCATTATGACTTACTCAAGAGTGGAAAGATTAACCACGCAAAATCCTTTTCTCTAGAAGCACTGCCCTCCGTCCTTATTGAGGCTCGTATCGCCTCGGGCCTGAGCCAGACCGAACTGGCACATGCGTTAGGCGTAAAGCCTCAGCAGGTTCAACGGGACGAAGCATCTGGCTATATGGGGGCTAGCTTCAAAAGGTTACTTAAGGTTTCGCGTCTTTTGAATGTTAATACCGTTGGCCTTTTTAAAACTAAACCGGAGCAGTCAGGGGTTGTGTTCTCCTGGAAGAATGTGGACGATTTAGTGTGGGAGCAGCTACCAGTCAAAGTAATGGCCAAGCGGCGGTGGTTTGATGTGCCACGCGGTGCTAATTTGGTAGAAACAGCAAAAAGTTATTTCTTGAAATTTGCGGGTACACAGTTTACCACCGCCCTCCACCGTAAAAAGGTGAGTGGTGAAACACTGCCTAATGAATATGCGCTATTGGCTTGGCAGGCTCGGATTCTGGAGCGCACAAAAACCCAAATTATTGAAGATAAAGTGCCTCCATTCTCGCTTGATGACCGATGGTTATCCGATCTGGTCAAATTGACTCGCAGAGAAGACGGCCCAAAGCGCGCGCGCAAATTATTGGCTGGCAAGGGAATTGTTCTTGTGATAGAGAAACACTTGCCCGGCACATATCTGGACGGTGCAGCTATGCTGAGTGACACCGATAATCCAGTGATTGGCATGACTTTACGATATGACCGCCTAGACAATTTCTGGTTTGTGCTATTCCACGAGTTAGGCCATGTTTTTCTCCATTTATCCAGTGGATTACACTACGATTTCTTTGATGAAGAGGGTGAAGGGAGCGAAGATGCTATTGAAAAAGAAGCTGACAAGTTTGCTCTTGAAACACTGATTCCGGATGATGCATGGGAACAATGTTTGTCTCGCTTTGCTCTATCAGACGATTCTGTTCGTATGGACGCAGAGAGACTTGGCATCGATGTCAGCATACTTGCTGGGCGTATTCGCAAGGAGCAGAACGACTACACTATTCTTTCCGATCTTGTAGGGCAAGATTGTGTTAGTGCGCAGTTCGTGGGAGGGGATGATGATCTTGGAAGAGAATAAATATGTGCCAGTGTTAAGGTGGCGACAAGGCGAGTATCAGGCACTTCTGAGACTCAATTCAGCTACTAAAGACCGCATTATGCCGCTTATATGCGTGCCAAGGGTTGAGTTTGATTTTGAAACTTTACAACTCAAGAAAACAGTTCATGACCATGTACATCCTTTCGTGAAGCGGTATTGTGAAAAATGGGATACACGTCCAGCATGGATTGCGCTTGACAAGAGTATTGCTGCTGACAAGATGAATGATGGAAGCCATGTATTTGACTATATCTTTGATGGAATACGACCTCATGATACCCGCGCCATCCCCGCACTATCTCTTTTAGACGATTCAGCCACGCTTGCCGCAGCTACACGGGTGGTCGCTGAAGATCACCGAGGCATCGCTCTTTTGGTGCGCTTAGAAGATTTGATGACAAGCACACTACATACTAAAATCAAAGAGTTCGCTAATGCCGTCCCTGTTCCTTTTAAGGACATAGATTTAATCCTTGATCTTCAAGCACCAAATTTTGAGCCCTACACGGCATTTACAAAAGCTCTCATTGCCGCTTTGCAGCGACTTAATAACCTTGATACATTTCGTAACTTAGTTATTGTGTCCTCAGCGATCCCTAAGAGCTTCAAAGATATAGCAAAAGGTACCGACGAAATTCCCCGTCACGACTGGCTTTTTTACCAGACTCTTCTGAGTGAATTACCAAGCGGCATGCGCCAGCCAGTTTATGGGGATTACACTGTTGTTCACCCAGAATTTACCGTACCGTTGGACATGAGGATTATTAAACCTGTTGGCAAGATCATATATACCGCAGAGGAGATTTGGGCCACTCGAAAAGGGGGAGCGTTTCGGGCGAACCCTCTTCAAATGCACGACCACTGCAAAATTATTATTACAGATGAAAGGTTTCAGTTTCGTGGCCCTGACTTTTCGTTCGGTGATGAATATATCGCTGACTGTGCGGTCTACAAGGAGGAACCGAGTACTTTAGCTTGGTGGAAAGGTATAACTATCAACCACCACATCACTACAGTGGTTGATGCTCTCGCCAAATTGGTCGCTGCGCCATAGAAGTTTTGATCAGTTTGACAAGCTCGGATTCAGAAACAATCTCAACCAATTCCTGATAAAGGTCTTTACGAGACGCTCGTGATGTCATTTGATGAGCTCCTCTTTCAACCAAAATTCCATGTACTTCGTTTCGCCATAGCAAATGCGCAAGAACAAATACGTCAACTTCCGGGTTGCGTTCGGCTTTTCTTAATGGCTTTAATGTTATGCCACCTCTAGAACCAGTAAGGACTTCTGAAACACCGCACCAAGGCGGTATCATTTCTACGACTCTGTCAACGTGACGAGACGCAACAACAAGAGTTAGCTTTTGTAGTGATTTGCTATAGATTTCAATCTGAGCAGGTAACCGAGCAAGGCTGTCCTTAGCACTTTTGATTTCGTAGCCATGGATAGAGCCATTAATTACAGCCACATCAATGCGACTTTTAGCATGGGCAAGCCCAAGTTCATTTATCACTTGGGTGTTCGGGCTCTTTACGGATCTCCACAAACGCTTTAGTAGCATATTACGGATATCATTCTCTCTCACGACTAAGGGTTGTTTATTTTTCACTTGGCTTCACTGGATTGTGTGAACGGGTTGGTATGCTACTTCATGGGTCCATACCATTCAAGCCGATCCTTTATACAGCATGAAATGCGCCTTTTCGTTCAACTCCCCACCTCAAACACCGCCGCCACCGGTGTATGATCCGAGGGCCTTTCCAGAGTACGCGGGGCCTTGTCAATGAACGCCATGCGACAACGCCCTGCCAAAAGCTTACTAGCCAGTATCAAATCAATACGCAACCCCCGATTACGCCGAAAGCCCGCCGCACGGTAATCCCACCAGGAAAAAGTGTTTGGGTCTTGATCGAATAGACGGAAGGTATCCTGCATACCCTTGTCCATTAGTTTATTCAATGCCGCACGCTCCGGCTCGCTACACAGTATCTTATCCCGCCATTCCTCTGGATCATGCACATCAGCATCCGCTGGTGCGATATTGAAATCGCCAGTCAGGATCAGATTTGTATGTTCTTGCATAAGCCGCTCCGTATAATCATCCAAACGCGCCAGCCAATCCAGTTTGTAAGCATATTTTTCCGAACCCGTCTCAGACCCATTAGGCACATACAAATTCAACACACAAACACCATCCACCTCAACCGCCAGCAAGCGTTTTTGTGGGTCGTCATAATCCGGCAGGGCGGTTGCCAGTAGTCGGGCCTCGTTGCGGCTCAGTGTCGCCACGCCGTTGTAGGTTTTTTGGCCGCTGTAATGTGCCTGATAACCACACTCCCTGATCGCATCAACAGGAAAATCCTGATCCGTTTGTTTGGTTTCCTGCAAACAGAGAACATCGGGTTGATGTTCCGCCAGCCAGTCCTGTACATGGCCGAGGCGCACCTTGAGGGAATTTACATTCCAACTGGCTATCTTCCACGCGGGCTTGGCGGCGGTAGTCACTGGGGCAGGAGTCCGGAATGGCGTAACAACGCATCTATGGTCGGACGGCGGCCGCGAAATTCAACAAACAACTCCATCGGATCGCGCGCGCCTCCTTGTTCCAGGATGCAACCGAGAAACTGTTGGCCGGTGTCTTCGTTGAAGATACCGGTTTCTTCAAAGCGGGAGAACGCATCCGCGGACAAGACCTCGGCCCATTTGTAACTGTAGTAACCGGCGCCGTAACCACCGGCAAAGATGTGGGAGAAACTATGTTGAAAACGATTATTAGGTGGTGCCTTGATGACCGCCACCTGATCCCGGATCGCATTCAGCAAGGCCTGAACATCGGCACTGTCGCGGCCACGCTTTTCCGCATGCAGACGAAAATCAAACAGGGACAGTTCCAGTTGCCGAACGGTGTGCATGCCAGCCTGAAAAGTCCGGGCACTACGCATTTTATCAAACAGATCAGGCGGCAACGGCGCGCCGGTCTCGTGGTGGCGCGCAAACAGGTCCAGGGATTCCCGTTCCCAGCACCAGTTTTCCATGAACTGGCTGGGCAACTCCACCGCATCCCAGGGCACCCCGTTGATGCCGGCGACATCGGGATAGTCAATGCGGGTTAGTAGATGATGCAGGCCGTGACCGAACTCATGGAACAAGGTGGTTACCTCGTCATGGGTGAGCAACGAGGGCTTGCCGGCAAGTGGCGGCGTGAAGTTGCAGGTCAAATAGGCTATCGGGGTTTGCAGTCCCTGCTCGTTTCGCTTGCGTACCACACATTCATCCATCCAGGCCCCGCCGCGCTTGCCGGTGCGGGCGTAGAGGTCAAGATAAAAACCGCCGCGCAGATCGCCCGCGCTGTCTTTGATGACAAAAAACTGCACATCCTCGTGCCATGTTTCAACACCATCCACCGCTTCTATATCTATGCCATAAAGACGCTGCACCACACTGAACATTCCCTTGATCACATCCGGCACCGGGAACCAGGGTCGCAGTTGCTCCTGACTGAAGGCGAAACGTTTTTGCCGGAGCTTCTCCGAATACCAGGGCACATCCCAGGCATGCAATTCTGTTGTCTTGTATTCAGTGCGGGCAAACTCTTGCAACTCGGCGTATTCCTTTTCCGCGGCTGGCTTGCTGCGTGCCGCCAGATCATTGAGAAAGTCCATTACCTCTTGCGGGGTCTCCGCCATTTTCCGCACCAGTGAATATTCGGCATAGTTATCAAAATTGAGTAGCGCGGCCAACTCTTGTCGCAGGGATAAGATCTCCGTCATCACCGCACTGTTATCCCACTTGCCGGCATTGGGGCCGGTCTCCGAGGCGCGGCTGGTATAGGCCTCATACATCTCCCGCCGCAGTGCCGCGTCATTGGCATACATCATCACGGGATGGTAGGAAGGCAACTCCAGAGTAAAGACCCAACCCTGCAATTCTTTTTGTTGCGCCGTCTGTGCCGCCAGTTCCCGCGCCGTTTCCGGCAGGCCATCCAGTTGTTTCTGATCCGTCACCTGTTTGTGCCAGCCCTCGGTGGCATCAAGCAGGTTCTCTTCAAACTGTGTCTCCAGTTTGGCTAGGCGTTGTTTGATGGTCTTGAATTGTTTGCGTTTGTCGGGTTCCAATGCGACGCCGGATAAACGAAAATCGCGCAAGGCGTTGCTGATGACTTTTTGCCGGGCCTGATCCAACTGCTGCCAGTGCGGCCCCTCCGCTATGGCCGAATAGGCTTGAAACAGTTTTTCATTCTGTCCCAACTCGGTTGCGTAATCCGTCAGTTTGGGCAGGCAGGCGTTGTAGGCTGCCCGCAGCTCCGTCGTGTCGGCCACGGAGTGTAAATGGTTCACCGGCGACCAGGTGCGGTTCAGGCGATCATCCATATCCTGCAACGGGGCGATCAGATTATCCCAGGTATATTCCCGCTGTTCGGCCAGCAAGGCCGCGACCGTGTCCCGGTTTTGTTGCAGGAGGGTGTCTATTGCAGGTTCTATATGTTCAGGCTTGATGCGGCTGAAAAGCGGCTTGTGCGTATCCGCCAATAGCGGGTTTGTCATGGTGCTGATGTTATTCCTGTGTGTAGTAAGAGCAGTTGTAAATCTACACTGATGCGTTATACTTTACAAACACAATCTATACATCAGAGTGGAAACAGACAATGAAAGGCGATAGCAAGATAATTGATTACCTGAACCGGGTATTGAAAAACGAACTGACCGTGATCAACCAGTATTTTCTGCATGCCCGTATGTGGAAGGACTGGGGTTTGAAGAAGCTGGATGAATACGAGTATCAGGAGTCGGTCGGCGAGATGAAACATGCGGACAAGATCATTGAGCGTGTTCTGTTCCTGGAGGGCCTGCCCAACTTGCAGGATTTGGGCAAACTCCATATCGGGGAGAATACCGCGGAGATGCTTCAGTGTGATTTGAAACAGGAACACATTGCCATCCCCGTGTTGCAGGAGGCGATTAAATATGCGGAGTCGGTGCAGGACTATGTCAGCCGCGAGTTGTTTGAGGAGATCCTGCAAGAGGAGGAAGAGCATGTGGATTGGCTGGAGACGCAACTGGGCCTGATAGAGAAACTCGGGCTGGAGAATTATCAGCAGTCAATGATGTAAGTCAATGAATTTCCTAATAAAATCAGGCCATAAAAATAGTTGCGAATAGTTCTCATTTGCATTAGAATTCCTGTTACCGTCAAATTGAGGCAACAGAGGTTCAATCCAAATGTATGTTTGTGTCTGTAACGCAGTAACCGAAAAGCAGGTGAAACAGGCCATTGATAATGGCGCTGTCACCGTTCCGTTGCTGAAAAAAGAGTTGAATGTGGCGACACAGTGCGGTGCCTGCTGCGATTGTCTGGAGGCCTGTCTGGCACAGACATCGCCCCTTGGCACCCCCGCCGGTCCCCGGCTCGTCGCAGCCTGAAAACCGGCAATCCCAATCTCATCCCGCCGGGTATATCAATGAAATACCTGCTCGCATTATTGGCACTGGCGTTACCGATAGCACAGGCCGCCGAAGTCAATGTCTATTCCGCCAGAAAAGAGGCCCTGATCAAACCGTTGTTTGAACGCTTCACTGCGGCAAGCGGTATTGATGTCAATATGGTAACGGGCAAGGCGGACGCCCTGATCAAACGCATGGAATTGGAAGGCAAAAACTCCCCCGCTGATCTGTTGATCACAGTAGATGTAGGACGGCTCTACCGCGCGCAACAGGCGGGCGTATTGCAACCGGTGCAATCCGCGTTACTAACCGCCGCAGTGCCCGCCAACTACCGGGACCCGCAGGGCTATTGGTACGGTCTGTCGTTGCGCTCACGGGTGATCGTGTATGACCGGGCGCGGGTAAGCCCGGCGGAGTTGCATGACTACGAAGATCTGGCCGACAGCAAATGGCACAAGCAAATCTGCGTGCGCTCTTCTTCAAACATCTACAACCAATCTCTGGTCGCCTCGCTGATCGCGCACAACGGCCCCGGACAGGCACGTGCCTGGGCGGATGGTCTGGTCAGCAATTTCGCGCGCTCGCCGAAGGGCGGTGACAGGGATCAGATCAAAGCCGTCGCCGCCGGTCAGTGCAAGCTGGCGTTGGTGAATACCTATTATCTGGCAGGTATGCTCAGTTCAAAGATAAAATCCGAGGCGGCGGTCGCGGCAAAGGTGGATTTGTTCTGGCCCAACCAAACCAATCGCGGCACCCACATCAACATCAGCGGCGCCAGCGTGACCGCCTCGGCAAAAAACCGCGAGGCCGCCATCCGCTTGCTGGAGTTCCTGCTGAGCGATGCCTCACAAAAATGGTATGCCGACACCAACCACGAGTTTCCGGTCAAGGCCGGGATCGGCAGTAGTGCCATCCTGAATCGCTGGGGCGAATTCAAGGCGGACACCTTGCCTCTGGCGGCCCTCGGCGAAGGCAATGCCGCGGCGGTCAAGATCATGGATCGGGCCGGCTGGAAATAAACCCGCACCGCCGCCGATGACGACCGCCACCCTGATCAAGCCTGCCGCGTTCAAGCCCGGCTTCAGTTCGCAGTCGCTGTTCGTTGGTTGTAGCGTATTATTTTCATGTCTGTTGATCATCCCGTTGCTGGTGGTGTTGTCGTCACTGTTTTTCTCCAGCGGTGACATCTGGCAACACCTGTATGAAACCGTACTGGCCGATTACCTGTTGAACTCCCTGCTGTTGATGCTGGGCACAAGCATCCTGGTGTTGCCGCTGGGCGTGTTGCCGGCCTGGTTGCTAACCATGTACAAACTGCCAATGGATAGACAACTGCAATGGTTGCTGTTGTTACCGATGGCGATGCCCGCCTACATCATTGCCTATACTTACACCGGCATGCTGGATGTGGCCGGGCCGTTGCAGTCACTGATTCGCTCCGGGTTGGGACTGGAGTACGGCGAATACTGGTTCCCCGAAGTGCGCTCCCTGACCGGTGCCATCGTAATGTTGTCGCTGGTGCTTTACCCGTATGTCTATCTGTTGGCGCGGGCCGCTTTTATAGAGCAGTCCATCTGCGTGCTGGAGGTGGCCGAGACGCTGGGTTGCAACGCGCTACAAGCCTTCTGCAAAGTGGCTTTGCCGTTGGCCAGACCGGCGATCTTTGTCGGCCTGTCGCTGGTGATGATGGAGACGCTGGCGGATTACGGCACCGTGCAGTATTTCGGCGTGGCGACTTTTACCACCGGCATCTTTCGCACCTGGTTTGGTTTGGGCAGCAGCGTCGCCGCGGCGCAACTCTCGGCGATACTGATGTGTTTTGTGTTCGCGCTGATCCTGCTGGAAAACCGCTCGCGGCGGCAGGCGCGCTTCCACCATACCAGTAATCGTTACAGCAGCTTGCAGAAGGGTCGGCTCAGCCCGGCCCGCCGTTATCCGGCGTTGTTGTTTTGTCTGTTGCCCGTGGTATTCGGTTTCATCGTCCCGGCCCTGCAACTTTGTGTCTGGGCCTGGCAGACCTATTCGCAATCCATTGACAAACAATTTCTGTTACTGGCCTGGCACAGTATTGAGCTTGCCTTGATTACCTCGCTGGCCGCCGGGATGCTGGCCTTGTTGATCGCCTATAGCAAACGCATCCAAAGAAACTGGCTAACCCGTGTCGCCGGACGCGTGGCAGGTTTGGGTTATGCGATACCGGGCACCGTCATCGCGGTGGGCGTGTTGTTGCCGTTCATCTGGCTGGACAAGTCCCTGACGGCCATCGCCCGGACACTGTTTGCGTCCGAGACGGAGTTTTATCTGGCGGGAACCTTGCTGGTGTTGATCTTCGCCTATCTGGTGCGGTTTCTGCCCATATCGCTGAACACCGTTGATGCCGGTCTCGCGAAGATCAAACCTTCAATGGAAGAGGCCGGCCGCACCGCCGGTTACAACGCCTTCGCCTTGTTGCGGCATCTGCATGTGCCACTGATGCGCGGCAGTATCCTGACGGCGATGTTGCTGGTGTTCGTTGATGTGTTGAAAGAGTTGCCGGCCACCTTGATCCTGCGACCGTTTGATTTCAACACGCTGGCGATCCGTGCCTACGATCTGGCGAACGAGGAACGGCTTGCCGAGGCGGCCCTACCGGCACTGGCGATTGTACTGACCGGCATCATCCCGGTCATCATACTGAACCGATCCATAACGGAGGCGCGCCCCGGCCATGGCGGATAAACTGCAATTGCATAATGTATCCGTACGCATCGGCGAAAAACTGATCATTGATACGGTTTCATTCACCTTGCAGGAAGGGGATGTCGGTTGCCTGTTGGGTGCCAGCGGTTGCGGCAAGACCACCTTGTTACGCACCATCGCCGGTTTTGAACGGCCGGCCAATGGTGAGATTTATATCAACGGCAAGCGGGTAAGCGATCACAAAAATGTAACCGCCGTGGAAGGGCGCAATGTGGGTATGGTATTTCAGGACAGTGCCTTGTTTCCTCATCTGTCGGTGCGTGACAACATCATGTTTGGCCTCAGGAACAAATCCGGCAATGTCGCGGAGCGGCGGCTCAAGGAATTGGCCGGCTTACTGGAGATCACGAATTTCCTTGACAGTTATCCGCACCGTTTGTCGGGCGGGCAGCAACAACGGGTCGCCCTGGCACGGGCCATGGCACCGCGCCCGGAGATCCTGTTACTGGATGAGCCGTTCGCCAGCATGGACATCGCATTGCGCGAGCAACTCGCCGGACAGGTGCGCGAGGTGCTAAAGCAGGATGGCATCACCGCGGTATTGGTAACCCACAATCAACTGGAGGCATTCGCGATGGCTGATCAGGTCGGCGTAATCAGGCACGGTTGTTTATTGCAATGGGATCGTGCCTTCCGTTTATACCATGAGCCCGTTAGCCTGTATGTGGCGGATTTTGTCGGCGAAGGCGTATTCATCAAGGCCACGGTAACCGGCGAGCGACAGGTAGATACCTGCCTCGGTCTGGTCAGCGGATCAGAGAAACTGGACTTTGCCATCAATGAACAGGTGCAACTGCTAATCCGCCCCGATGATATTCTGCACGACGACGACAGCGAACTACGCGCCAGAGTAGTGGATAAAACCTTCCGCGGTGCGGCGTTTATCTATACTTTGGTGATGCCCGGTAGTGGGGAAAGACTGCTCAGTTTGGTACCCAGTCACCACGACCATGCCATTGATGAGGAGATCGGCATCCGTCTGGAGATAGAACATCTGGTAGCGTTTGCTGAGGGTGGCTAGTGGTTTATCGCGGTAGTTGGCTGTGGCGGATCATTAACGTATGAGACAAAAATGGCAATGGCCCCCCACCAAAGCAGGCTTCGCCTCCTTTGGCTCCCCCTCAAGGGGGGAGCTATGATTGCTCCCCCCTTGAGGGGGAGCCGGTGGCACAAGGGCGTAGCCCGTAGTGGCTCCGGTGGGGGGACAT
>JBPCXW010000174.1:0-14938 GCA_051008185.1 Gammaproteobacteria bacterium | reverse complement strand
GTCTACAGTTACCAACTGTTCCACCCGGCGGGTATATCCCGTCGGATAGCAGTTCTTTCGGGAACTGTCTTACCCGTGGTTCCCGGGAACCACATTATGCAACGGCTCCTTCGGGAGCCGTTGTTCTTTGAGTTATACAGGGAAAAATAATGGGAAAAATGGAAAAAAGGATCAGAACATCCGTTTACATTGATGGCTTTAACTTGTTTCACGCGCTGGATGAGCCAAGGAAACCTCACCTGGCTTTTGCGGTGAATAAGGGCCATAATCACCGCAAATTTTGCGGTGATTATTATGTGGATACATGAATATCAAGACTGGCCAGAGTTCACCTGGGATGCGGCAACGCTGGCTCGCAAGCTTGCTGATATGATATTCGGGACTTGAAGGCAAGAGGGATCCTGATACAAAACCCCGGTAGCGGACGAAGCACCAGCTATCGCCTGCCGGATAAGGTGTAAGGGTAGTCTGACATCGCCCTCCCCCCACCGGAGCCACTACGGGCTACGCCCTCGTGCCACCGGCTCCCCCTCAAGGGGGGAGCTATTCGTGCTGGTAGTGAAAAGCCAAAGGAGGTGCTAGCCTTCTTTGGCATCAGCCAAGCAAGAGTTGTATAATCACCCATGTAGTCACTAATTCCACGATTCGTTAAGGGGAGCAATGCTATGAATATACTCAAATCTGTATCAGGCACTATCGTGCTGGGGTTTGTCACCGCTGTCATTATTATGTTTATCTTCGGCCCGGCCGGGTTGGACAAGGCATCACTGGTCGTCTGGTTGCATGTGTTCGCGGGGGTGATCTGGGTTGGCCTGCTGTATTACTTCAACTTCGTTCAGGTGCCGGCGGTAGCCGAAGCCACGGGCGATGCCAGTGGGCCGGGGGCTGCGGCAATCAATCAGTATGTCGCGCCGCGGGCCTTGTTGTGGTTTCGCTGGGCCGCCGTGTTGACCTGGCTGACCGGTGCGGCCGCACTGGAGTATGTCGGGGTTGGGCTGACCAATGCGTTTATGATGTCGGGCGGACAGCAGACACAGATCATCGGTTTGGGCGCCTGGCTTGGCACCATTATGTTGTTCAATGTGTGGGTGCTGATCTGGCCGAACCAGAAAAAGATACTGGGGCTGGTTGAGGCCAGTGAGGAACAGAAGGCACAGGCCAAGTTCGTGGCCCTGATGGCCTCCCGTACCAATACCTTTCTCTCCATACCGATGCTGATGTGCATGGTCGGGTACGGACACGGCGGCCTACCCTTCTAGGCAGGCATTGTATGATATGGCAAAGCCCGGCCCGTGCCGGGCTTGTCATTTTCAGGGCCGGACAAACCATTTATGAATCACGCACTGATGCAAACCTATGCACGACAAGATATAAGCTTTGAGAGCGGTGCGGGCGCCTGGTTGACGGCAACCGGCGGGGAGCGTTATCTGGATGCCCTGAGCGGCATATCTGTCTGTAATCTGGGACACGCCAACCCGGCCGTGCATAAGGCGATCAGTGCCCAGTCACAAAAGTTGTTACACACCTCCAATCTTTATCGCATCCCGTTGCAGGAACAACTGGCCGAAGAATTGACGCGCCTGACGGGCATGAGCGCAGTCTTTTTTGCCAATTCCGGCGCCGAGGCCAATGAGGCGGCGATCAAGATCTGCCGCAAACGGGCCGCCACCGAGGGCCTGACCGCACCGCTGATCGTAACGATGCAAGGCGGTTTCCATGGCCGCACCCTGGCCACCCTGACCGCAAGCGGTAACGACAAGATCAAGACCGGGTTTGCACCACTACTACCCGGCTTCGCCCATGTCCCCTATAACGATGCCGAGGCCCTGCAAGCATTGCTCGCCGATAACGATCAGGTCACGGCAGTGATGCTGGAGGCCATACAGGGGGAAGGTGGCGTGGTGGTACCGGATGCCGGATACCTGAGCGCGGTAAGGCGCCTGTGTGACGACCACAACTGTCTGCTGGTGCTGGACGAGATACAGACCGGCCTGTGCCGCACCGGCGACTGGCTCGCCTGCCACGATGAGCAGGTGCAACCGGACATTGTCACGCTGGCCAAATCGCTGGGCAACGGTATGCCGATCGGTGCCTGTCTGGTGGATCAGAAACTGCGCGAGGTCTTGCAGGCGGGTGATCACGGCTCCACCTTCGGCGGTAATCCACTGGCGGCCAGTGCCGCGCTGGCGGTATTGCACACCTTGCAGGCGCAACAACTGCCGGAGCGGGTGCGGCAACTGGGTGAGCGTATGCTGGCCGGCTTCAGGCAACGGCTTGCCGGGCACGCGGTGGTGCAAGACATCAGGGGCCGGGGGCTGATGCTGGGGATAGAGTTGAACCAACCCTGTGGCGAGCTGGTTGAACAGGCACTGGCACAACACTTGCTAATCAATGTAACCGCAGACAAGGTGATACGCCTGTTACCACCGTTTATCATTACTGACGAGGAGGCCGACAGCATCGTGGATATCGTCAGCGGCCTGATCGAATCCCTGAACTAACGGTAGCCCACTATGCCCCGACACTTTTTGACACTGAAAGATCTGAGCAGACCCGAACTGCTGGCCTTGCTTGAAGATGCGATCGCACTCAAGGCCGGTGCGGCCCGCGGTCAGACCGATGACAGCCTGTCCGGCAAGGTGCTGGCGATGATCTTTGAAAAATCCTCCACCCGCACCCGTGTCGCCTTTGAGACGGCAATGGCGCAACTGGGCGGCCATGCGCTGTTCCTGTCCGCCGCTGACTCGCAGCTGGGCCGGGGCGAGCCGGTGGAAGATACCGCCAGAGTATTGGCGAAGATGGTGGATGTCGTGATGATCCGAACCTTCTCCCACGACACGTTGCAGGCTTATGCGGCCTGCTCCGACATCCCGGTGATCAACGGGCTGTCGGACGGTTATCACCCCTGTCAGTTGCTGGCGGATATACAGACCTACATGGAACACCGGGGCGACATCAAGGGCAAAAAAGTGGCCTGGTTCGGCGATGGTAACAATGTCTGTCACTCTTGGATCAATGCCGCCGATTTACTGCAATTTGAACTGGTGATCGCCGGGCCGGCGGCCTATCAACCGGACCCGGCCATTGTCGCCGCCGGTAACGGTGTCAGCCTCAGCGAGGATCCGGTGGCCGCGGCAACCGGGGCCGACCTGCTGGTCACCGATGTCTGGACCAGTATGGGGCAGGAAGACGAGGCGGCGGCGCGGCAGGCGGCGTTCGCCCCGTTTCAGGTGAATGCGGCACTGCTACAACATGCCGCCGCCGATGCGTTGTTCATGCACTGCCTGCCCGCCCATCGCGATGAGGAGGTCACCGCCGAAGTGCTGGAAGGGCCGCAGAGTGTAGTGTGGGATGAAGCGGGTAACCGCCTGCACGCGCAAAAGGCGTTGTTGCGGTTTTTGCTGGGTCAGGGTTGAGGCGCGGCATAGCGGCGACCATGCGCTTTTTGCTGAGCAACGATGATGGTTATCAAGCCACCGGCCTGAAGTTGCTGGCACAACAACTGGCCGAGCTCGGTGACATCACCGTGGTGGCGCCGGATCGGAATCGCAGCGGCGCAAGCAACTCCCTGACGCTGAACGACCCGCTGCTGGTGCAGCAGGCGGAAAACGGTTTTTATTATGTCAACGGCACCCCGACTGATTGTGTGCATCTGGCCATCACCGGCCTGCTGGAAACGTTGCCCGATATGGTGATCGCCGGTATCAATCACGGGGCGAATGTCGGCGATGATGTGCTGTATTCCGGCACGGTGGCGGCGGCGATGGAGGGGCGTTTCCTTGGTAAACCGGCACTGGCGTTTTCGCTGGCCGGCGGGGCGGAGCCGCAACACTTTGACACGGCGGCGACGCTGGTGCGGCGTTTTACCCGCCAGTTACTGAGCGCGCCACTGGCGGACGATCTGTTACTCAATATCAATATCCCCGATGTCCCTCTGGCGGAGATAGAGGCATTCCGGCTTACCCGGCTCGGCTCCCGGCACAAGGCCGAGGCGACGATAACGATGCAGGATTCCGATAACAGGACGCTATACCGCATAGGCCCGCCCGGCGCGGGTGCCGATGCGGGGCCGGGTACGGATTTTCACGCACTGCTGCATAATTGTGTTTCAATTACGCCGTTACAACTTGATCTGACACAGTACGACAGTTTTACCCAAATACAGGACTGGATAGACAACAGCGCCCTCAATGAAGCGTAATTTTCAAGGCATAGGTATGACCTCGCAACGTTCCCGCGACCGTCTGGTCGAGCAGTTGCGACAGCAAGGCATTCAATCGGAGGCCGTGCTGGATGCCATTCGCAATACCCCCAGACATATCTTTGTTGATGAGGCACTGGCGACGCGCGCTTATGACAACACGGCCTTGCCGATAGGCAACAAGCAGACCATCTCGCAACCCTATATCGTCGCCAGAATGACCGAGGCCTTGTTACAGCAGGACAAGCTGCAACGGGTGCTGGAGATCGGCACCGGCTGCGGTTATCAAACCGCCATACTGGCGCAGTTGTTGCCTGAGGTTTACAGTATTGAACGGATTGATGCGCTGCTGGGCAAGGCCAGAAGCAGGTTGCGTGACTTGCAATACCGCAACATCAATCTGAAACACGGGGATGGCCGCCTCGGCTGGCCGGAGCAGGCACCGTTTGACGGTATTCTGGTGACAGCGGCACCGACCGACATGCCTGAGGCCCTGACAGAGCAATTATCCGTCGGGGGCAGGTTGATTATTCCGATCGGCGAGGCCGGTGAGCAGGAACTGCTGTGTGTCAGCCGTAACGAGGACGGGCTGACAGAGGAACATCTGGATCAGGTAAGCTTTGTAAGGTTGGCCGATGGGCGGGGGTAAAATGCTGCTACTGTATTTGCGTGACGGGCTGAAGCCGGTGCTACCGGCAATCGCTGTGTTGTTGTGCCATGCCTGCACCACCGCACTGGCGCCGGTCACCAGCAAATCACCCCGGCAGGATGCCGAGCCGACCATCAGCGGCCCGTCGGCACGCGCGGCAGAGATCGCCAAAAACACCACCACCCATATTGTGAACAAGGGCGATACCCTGTATTCCATCGCCTGGTTTTATAGCCACGATTACCGGACACTGGCGCGCTGGAACCGCATCGCCCCGCCCTACACTATCTTCCCCGGCCAGCGTATCCGCCTGCGACCGACGGCGGGGGATAAACCGGCCACGAGCTTGCAGCCGGGGCCCATCGTCCGTAGCACGCAGAAACCGCAAACACCGCAAAGCACGCAAAAACCACAAACCCCGCAGAGCGCGCAAAAACCACAGACCCCGCAGGCCGAGAAAAAAACACCGGCAAAAAACACCGCAAAGCCTCCCCCGCCGGTGGCCGACAGTGACATCAAATGGCAGTGGCCGACCCGCGGCAAGTTGCAACCGGCCATTGCCGGCAAGGCCGGTAAGGGGGCGACATTCGGCGGCAAGCAGGGACAAGCAATCGTAGCGGCGGCGGCCGGAGAAGTGGTGTATAGCGGCAGCGGTTTGCTCGGTTACGGCAAGCTGGTGATCATCAAACATAATCAGACCTTCCTCAGTGCCTATGCCTATAACAAGAAGATCCTGGTCAGCGAGGGCGACACGGTCAAGCGCGGGCAACGGATCGCCACGATGGGCACCGGTATCAAGGGATCACCGACCCTGCATTTTGAGATCCGCAAAAACGGCAAACCCACCAATCCCCTGCGCTATCTGCCGCGCCGAAAGACCTAGTGTAATGACGGCCCCTGACAAACAAAAAGCGAATAATGGTGCCAGAGCCGGTCAATTTGACAGCCTGAGCAAGGGCGAGCTGAACGCTACCCGACTGTATCTGAATGAAATCGGCTTCACCCCGTTGCTGACGGCGGAGGAAGAGGTGCATTATTCCCGTCTGGCCCTGCAGGGCGATTTGCAGGCCCGACAGAAGATGATAGAGAGTAATCTGCGGCTGGTGGTGAAGATCGCCCGTCGCTATATGAATCGCGGGCTGGCCCTACTGGATTTGATTGAAGAGGGCAATCTGGGCCTGATTCGGGCGGTGGAGAAATTTGACCCGGAGAAAGGCTTTCGTTTCTCTACTTATGCGACCTGGTGGATTCGCCAGACCGTTGAGCGAGCCCTGATGAATCAGGCCCGCACCGTGCGTCTGCCGATCAATATCATCAAGGAGATCAATGTCTATCGGCGCGCCGCCGCGCGTCTGGCGCAGACGCTGGGGCGTGAGCCCGGCCCGGAAGAGGTGGCGGCGATGCTGGATCAACCCATCGGGGATATCAAAAAACTGTTGCGGCTGAACGAGAAGGAGGCCTCCGTGGATGCCCCGATCGGTAGCGATAGTGACAGGCCGTTACTGGATACCCTCACCGATGAACAGAATATGGACCCGGCCCTGCTACTGCAGGATGCGGATATAAAACAGCATATTGATATGTGGCTGGACCTGCTGACGGACCAGCAATGCACCGTGATGGAAAGGCGTTTCGGCCTGCGCGGCAGGGAGATGGCGACCCTGGAGGAGGTCGGTGCGGAGCTCGGTATCACCCGAGAGCGGGCGCGACAGATCTATGCCGAGGCGATCAAAAAGCTGCGGATTATATTGCGGCGCGAGGGGATTTCCGTTGCTACCTTGCTTGATGTCGGTTAGTTGGCGCCAGCGCCAATGAATAGCAGGCAGACGATGCGCCGGCCCTCCCCCAGCAGAAAATTGAATGAGCGACAGGCCGCCCCGGTATCCATAATCTCCATACCGATATGATGCTGAAACAGGGTTTGCGCGATATTGTCAGGCGGGTGACACAGCCTCGGGCCGGTGCCGAACAGCACGATCTCGGGTTGCATATCAATGATGGTATGCAGATGGCGGGGCTGCAATTCCAGCACGGTCGCCGGCAGCACATCCTCAATAACCCGCTCGGTGTTGATGATGATGCTATCGCTATAAACCCGATCAGCGATGCAAACAGATGCCTCCGTATAGGCACTGATACGCAACCCGGTATCGCTTTGATCCAGTTCCAGTTTCATTTACACACTACCTTTGTTACAGGAGAAACACGATGAAAATCATACTATTAGGCCCGCCCGGCGCAGGTAAGGGGACACAGGCAAAGCTCATTCAGCAGGAGTTTAGCATACCGCAGATCTCAACCGGGGATATGCTGCGCGCCGCGGTCAAGGCCGGTAGCGCGTTGGGTAAACAGGCAAAACAGGTAATGGATGCGGGCAAACTGGTATCAGATGAGTTGATTGTCAGTCTGGTTAAGGAGCGAATCCGGCAGGATGACTGTAATAGCGGCTATCTGCTTGATGGTTTTCCCCGCACTCTGGCGCAGGCCGAGGCCATGCACGAGGCCGGTATTGCTATAGATTATGTGGTGGAAATCAGTGTAGATGAGGAAGAAATCGTGAAACGGCTTGCCGGAAGGCGGGTTCACCCCGAATCCGGGCGGATTTATCATATTATTTTCAATCCGCCCAAACAGGCTGACAAGGACGATATCACCGGTGACCCGCTCATTCAGAGAGACGATGATCAAGAGCAAACCGTACGCAAACGATTGCAGGTTTATAGAGAACAAACCGCTCCACTGACGGCATATTACCAAAACAAAGACCGCGACGATCGGCTGAAAGCGTTGAAATACTTATGTTTCAGCGGTACCGGTGATGTTGAAAAAATTGCCGCACAGATACTGTCAGCACTGCGTAATCCTGTCTGAAACACACAACAAACGGCGATATGAGTCAGTGGGAACGACAGTGAAACGAATGGCACAACGAATCATCAGATCGGGGTAATAAAAAAAAATTGCAAAAAAAGTGAAAAAAGTCAGCAAAAATAAAAAACATTACTATAATACCGCACGAGTTGTTATGTAGATGTAGCAGTAGCAGTAGTTTTATCTGTTGTAAAGATTTAACTTTCAATCCATAACCAGTAGGGGAGTTCTAGCTATGGCTAAGAAAACTGCAAAGAGAAAGGCTACGAAACGTAAGGTAGCCAAACGAAAAACGGCTAAACGGAAGACAGCCAAACGGAAAGTGACTAAGAGAAAGGCCAAGAAGAAGGCCACACGGAAGAAGACACGTAGAAAGGCCAAGAAGAAGGCCACAAGGAAGAAGACTCGGAGAAAGGCCAAGAAGAAGGCCACAAAGAAGAAGACCCGGAGAAAGGCCAAGAGAAAGACGGCCAAACGGAAAACGCGGAAAAAGGCCAAGAAAAAGGCCAAACGGAAGACCCGGAGAAAGGCCAAAAAGAAGGCCACAAGGAAGAAGACGCGTAGAAAGGCCAAGAAGAAGGCCAAACGGAAAACCCGGAAAAAGGCTAAGAGAAAGGCGACCCGGAAGAAAACCCGGAGAAAAGCCACTCGGAAAAAGGCCAAGAAAAAGGCCACCCGGAAGAAAACCCGGAGAAAGGCCCGCCGGAAAAAAAAATAAAGACACGACGTTAGCTTCTGCCCGACGAGACGCCCAGGTGGCGATCAAGGCGAGGCGGGAGAAACGGCGAAAGTTAGCCCGAAAATTGGGTGCCAAAGCGAAAGTGGTGTAGTTAGCTGAGGGGCTCATCTCATCGGAATTGAGCCCTGCAACCGCAGGGCTTTTTTTATTGCAAAATGCCACGGCAATCTACCAGCAGAAAAAGACGATCAGGCTCGCAACGCGGCAGACGGCGGGGCAGGCGGGGCTTGTTACGCAGGCCCGGGTTTTACCTCACGCTGTTGCTACTACTGGTGATCGGCGTCATCTATGTGCTGTGGCTGGATCACCGGATTAGCGGTAAATTCAGCAGTGATAACCGCTGGGCGTTGCCGGCACGGGTGTATGCCGCCGCCGTTGAGTTGTATGCCGGACAGCCCATCAGCCAGTGGCAGATCATCCGCACCGTGCAGGCGGCGGGCTATCAGGCCGCCGGTGCGGTGTTGCATCCCGGCGAATACCGCAGTACGAAAAGGCGGCTGGATATCTACCTGAGAAAGTTCGCCTATCCCGACCGGCAACGGCCGCAACAGCGCATCCGGATTGCTTTTGCGGACAACCGCATCCACCGGATTACGAACCTTGACAGCGGCGCTGACGAGCCGATTATGCAGCTGGAACCGGAGCTGATCGGCAAGATCTACCCCGACAGCTATGAGGATCGCGTATTACTCAAATACGAGGATATACCGCAACCCCTGTTGCAGGGCCTGCTGACGATAGAGGACAGGCAGTTTTTTACTCATCCCGGTATCAACCTGCGCGGTATCCTCAGGGCGTTTCTGGTCAATATCAAAAGCGGCACTATTACCCAGGGCGGTAGCACCCTGACGCAACAGTTGGTCAAGAACTACTTTCTCACTCAGGAGCGCAATATCTGGCGCAAAATCAATGAAGTCATCATGGCGCTACTGCTGGAACGGCGTTATAGCAAGCAGCAGATACTGACGGCTTATTGCAATGTCATCTTTCTGGGGCAACAGGGTAGAAAGAGTATTCATGGCTTCGGCACCGCTGCGGAGTATTATTTCGGCAGGCCGCTGGGCGAGCTGGAGATTGAACAACTGGCACTGCTGATAGGCATGGTCAAGGGGGCATCGTTTTACAATCCGAGGCGGCAGCCGGAAAGGGCGAAAAGGCGGCGTGATCTGGTGCTGGATGAGATGTTGCAGGCCGGTGATCTGTCGGCACCGGTGGCGCGCAGGGCGAAATCACGCGGGCTGGGCATCGCCGACAAGCCGGGCTGGCACTACGCCCGCTATCCGGCCTTTGTGCAGTTGCTGAAGCAACAGTTGTTACGGGATTACAAATTGCAGGACCTGCGTTCGGAGGGCTTGCAGATCCACACCACGCTGGACAGCAGGTTGCAAGTCCTCGCCCGCAACAAGACCACGACTACCCTGGACGGCTTTGAGCCGCAGGCCGGGCCGGAGGGCAAACAGTTGCAGTCGGCGAGCGTGTTTGTGCATAACAGCAGTGGTGCCGTACTGGCACTGGTCGGTGGTCGCAACCCGGACATTCCCGGCTTCAACCGCGCCACCGAGGCACAGCGGCAGATAGGCTCGCTGATCAAACCGTTTATCTACTATGCCGCCCTGCAACAGGATGCCGCGCTCAGCCTGACCGACAAGGTGCAGGATACCGATATACGGATTAAGCAGCAGGACGGCAGTGTCTGGCAACCGCAGAATTATGATCGGAAAAATCACGGCGAGGTCAGTCTGATTGAGGCCATGGCCTTCTCCTACAACAAGGCCAGTGTGCGGCTGGGCAGGCGAACCGGCATCCGGCCGCTGATCCGCACCCTGCAAGATCTGGGGGTGGAACGCCATATCAATGAGTATGATTCCCTGTTGCTGGGGGCGCTCAATCTTAGCCCCTTGCAGGTCGCCCAGTTTTATCAGGCGGTCGCCAATGGCGGCTTTCTGGTGCCGCTGAACAGCATTACCGAGGTGCTGGATCGGGATGGCAAACCGTTGCAACGTTATACGATCCAGCTGGGGCAGTCTCTTCAGCCTGAAATCAATTTTCTGATCAATTATCTTATGGTGCAGGCGGTGGAGTATGGCACGGCGCAAAAGCTTGCCGACTACCCGGGGCTGAGGGGACGGACCCTTGCCGGTAAGACCGGCACCAGCAATGATCTGCGGGACAGCTGGTTTGCCGGTTTCGGTGATGATGTTTCCGGGGTGACCTGGGTCGGGCGGGATGATAATTCCACCACCGGCCTGAGCGGTGCCACCGGCGCGCTGGTGGTTTGGGCGCAGATTATGTCGGCTTACGGTGTCAAGCCGCTTGGCTTGTCGGCACCGCCTGATATCAAGTGGGCCCGGAACATCAGGCTCCGATTGCGTGGCCGTTGCACCAATCTGGGCCGGGTGCCGTATTCGGGCAAGACAGTACCGCGATCTGATTTGGAGTGTCGCTGATGACTCAACTGAAAATGTTGTTGCCGGTTGTATCGGCCTTGATGCTCACCGCCTGTGCGGGCGGGCTGGCGCCGGTGCGGGATCGATCCGTCGGCGATGTACCGACAGGGACGGGCATCCCGCTACCCGATGAGACACCGCTGATCATTGAGCCTGTTGCCGAGCCCCGTAGCCCACCGCCGGTATCAACGATGGCATCCGCGCCCGCCGTATTGGCCCTGCTGGATACGAGCCGGACGCAGTTACAGGCGAATGATCGTGCCGGTGCCGTGCGCTCCATAGAGCGGGCCTTGCGGCTGGAGCCGAAAAATCCGCAACTCTGGCATCAACTGGCGCAGATTCGCTTGCAGGAAGAAAACTGGCGGCAGGCCATCGCGCTGGCGCAAAAATCCCATTCGCTGTCCGGCGAGCGTGCTGATCTGCAGAAGGCCAATACGGAGTTGATTGAACGGGCACGGGCGGGCATTGCAAACAACCTGTAGCGGATTAGTAGTAGATATCAGCTATGTCCCCCCACCGGAGCCACTACGGGCTACGCCCTTGTGCCACCGGCTCCCCCTCAAGGGGGGAGCAATAACACCATGAGGAACCGCTAACCGGGGAGCAATAACACTGGCACGAATAGCTCCCCCCTTGAGGGGGAGCCAAAGGAGGCGAAGCCTGCTTTGGTGGGGGGCCATAGCCATTTTTGTCTCATAAGTAATGCTCCGCCACAAACCGCCAGTAAACGGTAAGCCCCCTACTCTCCTCCGCCTTCGCCGAAACCCTCGGTCTGATAAACCCAAGCCTGCTCCACACTGTCGTGTCCGACGATACCGGCCTTCTGTTTCAGGTGTTGCAGGAACTCACCGGCGGAGGGAACGGCCTCCCACACCGTCGGCAGAAAAGTGGCCTGATGTTCTCCCCGGCAGATAATCAGGCCATCAATGCCGGGGCGCAAGCGGGCAATCAGATCAGCCTCGTCACTGAACTCCAGTGCCACCGCCGGTGTAAGTATGGAGATGTGCAGTTGCAACTCCGGCAACTCCTCCGCCGTAACCGGCGTGAAGCGCGGGTCCTCAAACGCCGCCTTCCAGGCATTGTCGGCGACGCTGGTCACCAACGGTTGCCAGGCCTCGGTCGTGCCGATACAGCCGCGCAATTCCCCCTGCTTGTGTAGCGTGACAAAGCTCGCCCGCTGTTGGGTCAGTGCCGCCTCATAGTCATTCAGATCGGGCACAGTCTTGCTACCTGAATCAACACCGGCACGAATGCTCTGCCGGGCCAATGCCAGCAACAGGGTCTGCTGTTGCTTTGAATTAGCCTCGTTTTTCATACAGTGCGTAGGCACCATAGCCCACTACCCGCTCACGATCACCGGCGGTGTCGCCGGAGTTGAGGGTTTGCAGGATGTCTATCTGCATCCCCTGCTCCCGCGCCAGGGTCAGCAAGCCGCACAGAGGCATACAACCGCAGGCCTGTTGCGACCCGATCTTTTCCACTTGCAGTGCCTGTATGGCCGCGGAGGTATCCTGATCCAGTTGCCGTGCGGTGTCGTAATCATGGTAGTGACTGAGATCCGAACTGATAACGATCAGCGTCTCACTGCCGCCCCATAAACACTCCAGCACCTGCTTCACCTGTTCCGGGGCGGTGTCCCCGACCACCAGCGGCAACAGGCTGAACTGCCCGAGACTCATTTGCAAAAAAGGCAGTTGCACTTCCAGACTGTGTTCCTGCTCATGCGCGGCCTCCAGTACCTGCACCTGCGGCAATGGTCTGATCAACTCGGCGGCGGCCTGATCGATATCAATCCCGCCCAGCGGGGTGGCAAACTGTCGGTGGGCTGTCAGCGCAATACCTCGCATGGCGACACGGTGGGCCGGCCCCAGCAGGATGACACGCTTGATCCTGTCCCGGATCGCCGCCAATCGCGCATAAGCCCTGGCGGCGGTGGAACCGGAATAGATATAGCCCGCATGCGGGGCGATGATCGCCTTCGGCAGCGGCCCGTCGGTGGTGTCGGCCGCCGCCTCGCGCAGCAACTCGCTGACCGCATGGCGCAACTCACCCGCATCGGCGGGATAAAACATCCCGGCAACCGCAGGCGGGCGGATACCCTCCGGCAAGGCGTGGTTATTGCTTAATGACATCGCAGTACCCCCTGATATATCCGCTTTACTGTACTGCATTCCGCTCATCTCTGCCATGATTTGCGGGCCTGTGTTAGGATTTAATCGGGTTTATCACATTAGGCCACCATGACTACAGAAACCGCCCAAGACCCGGCACACACCGTCCCGACGCGCTACTGGCACCGGCTTGATGACGGGCGTATTCAATGCGATCTGTGTCCCCGCGCCTGCAAACTCAAAAACGGCCAGCGGGGATTGTGTTTTGTCCGTGCCTGCGAGCAAGACGCTATCGTACTCACCAGCTACGGCCGCTCCAGCGGTTTTTGTATTGACCCGATTGAGAAAAAACCCCTGAACCATTTTCTGCCCGGCACACCGGTGCTGTCCTTCGGCACCGCCGGTTGCAATCTGGCCTGCAAGTTTTGTCAGAACTGGGACATCAGCAAGTCCCGGGAGATTGATACCCTGGCCGATGCCGCCGCACCGGACACCCTCGCCGAGGCGGCACTGACACTGGGTTGCCGCTCGGTGGCCTTCACCTACAACGACCCGGTCATCTTCCATGAATACGCGGTGGATGTGGCCCGTGCCTGCCATGCACGGGGGGTAAAAGCGGTGGCCGTCACCGCCGGTTATGTCTGTGCCGATCCCCGGCGCGAGTTTTTTCGCTACATGGATGCGACCAATGTGGACCTGAAGGCGTTTAGCGAACGGTTTTACCGACAGATCACCGGCAGCCAGTTGCAACCGGTGCTGGATACCCTGCTCTATCTCAAGCAGGAAACCGAAGTCTGGTTTGAGATCACCACCCTGCTGATCCCCGACGAGAACGACAGCGCGGCGGAGATAGACAAGATGACCGACTGGATTATGGACAACCTGGGGCCGGATGTGCCGCTACACTTCTCCGCCTTCCACCCGGACTGGAAGATGCAGGACAAGCCCCACACACCACCGGCAACACTGAGCCGGGCGAGGGAGATCGCGATCAGCAACGGGTTACGTTATGTCTATACCGGCAATGTGCATGACGAGGTCGGCGGTAGTAGCTATTGCCACGGCTGTGGTGACAGGTTGATTGGACGGGATTGGTACAACCTGACCGGCTGGAATCTGGATGCACAGGGGCGTTGCAACAGTTGCGGCACACCGTGCGCCGGTGTGTTTGAGAGTGGCCATGGGAGTTGGGGTGCCAAACGTCAGGCGGTGCGACTAAGTGAACTCGGATAGTGTAATCTTGACTTTTCAACCCATTCAAAGGACGATTACCCCAAATGGACATCCCAAAATTCTCACCAGCGGATAGCACGAATAGCTCCCCCCTTGAGGGGGAGCCGGTGGCACAAGGGCGTAGCCCGCAGTGGCTCCGGTGGGGGGACATCAAACGCCAATACACCACCACCTCCAAAAAAAACGCCAACTCCCTAAGAAAAAGTCAAACCGACGCAGAAAATCTGCTCTGGTACCACCTACGCAACAAACAACTGGATGGTCACAAGTTTCGCCGCCAACAACCCATAGGTAATTACATCGTTGATTTCGTATGCATGTCCCAAAAACTGGTAGTAGAACTAGACGGCGGCCAACACGCCGAGCAACAGGCACGGGACAAGGAACGTGATACTTGGCTACATAAACAAGGCTACCGCATACTGCGGTTCTGGAATAATGATGTCATTGAGAACTGCTATGGAGTTTTGGAGACTATTGATCTGGCACTGGGTGGATCATTGGGTATTGAGACGGGTTCGGCGACAGATCCCCCCACCAAAGCAGGCTTCGCCTCCTTTGGCTCCCCCTCAAGGGGGGAGCAATAATAACTCCCCCCTTGAGGGGGAGGCGGTGGCACAAGGGCGTAGCCCGCAGTGGCTCCGGTGGGGGGACATCAAACGCCAATACACCACCACCTCCAAAAAA
>JBPCXW010000173.1:0-9931 GCA_051008185.1 Gammaproteobacteria bacterium | reverse complement strand
ATTGCTGATTGGTCTCATAAGTACTGATTCGCCACACCTTTTTATGTTATAACAATACCCATGTTCCAATCACAATTACTGCAAGACGGCATCATACTCCTGTGCTACGGCATGGGCGTGGTGTTCGTGTTTCTTACCCTGTTGTTTATAGCGACTTCGCTGATGTCCGGTATTATCCGGATGTATTTCCCCGCCGACCGGGGTGATACGAACGGTGAGGCGGCGGCAAACATCGGCGTGATTGCCGCGGCTATTCAACATTACCGCAGAAAATATCCCCGTTAATCAGGAGTTGTTATGTCGGATGTGAAACCACTTGGTATTACAGAGCTTGTTCTGCGTGATGGTCATCAGTCGTTATTGGCGACGCGTATGCGTATTGACGATATGTTGCCCATCGCGGAAGAGCTGGATCGCGTGGGCTACTGGTCTATGGAGTCATGGGGTGGTGCGACTTATGATGCCTGTATCCGCTTTCTGGGTGAAGATCCCTGGGAAAGACTACGCAAGCTGAAAGAGGCCATGCCGAATACGCCGCAGCAGATGTTATTGCGCGGGCAAAACTTGCTGGGCTATCGCCACTATGCCGATGATGTGGTGAAAAAGTTTGTAGAACGCGCCGCCGCCAATGGTGTTGATGTGTTTCGCATCTTTGATGCGATGAATGATCCGCGTAACCTTGAGACGGCTATTGCCGCCGTGCTGGAACAAGGCAAACATGCACAGGGTACCCTGTCCTATACCGTCAGTCCGGTACATAATCTGGAACTGTGGTTGCAGTTGGCAAAAGATATTGAGTCCATGGGCGCGAATTCCATCGCGATAAAAGATATGGCGGGTTTGCTGAGACCTTATGAGGCCTACACACTGGTGCAACGCCTGAAACAAACCGTGGCCATACCGATTCACATGCAGTGTCATGCCACCACCGGTTTATCCACCGCGACCATGCTGAAGGCGATAGAGGCAGGGATAGATAATGTTGATGCCTCAATCTCTTCCATGAGCCAGACTTACGGTCATACCGCCACCGAGACCGTGGTGGCGTTCATGCAGGAGACCGAACGCGATACCGGTTTTGATTTGTTGCTACTGGAAGAGATCGCGACCCATTTCCGGCAGGTGAGGAAAAAATACGCCCGTTTTGAGGGCTCGCTCAAGGGGATAGACGCCCGCATACTGGTAGCGCAGGTGCCGGGGGGCATGTTGACCAATCTGGAGAATCAACTGCGTGAGCAGGGTGCCGAGGATAGAATGGATGAAGTGTTGGAAGAGATCCCGGTGGTGCGTAAGGAACTGGGTTATATCCCGCTGGTGACGCCTACTTCACAGATCGTGGGCACCCAGGCGGTGCTGAATGTGTTGGGCGGTGAGCGTTACAAAAATATCTCCAAAGAAACCGCCGCGGTGTTGCGGGGGGAATACGGCGCGACACCGGCGCCGGTGGATGCGGCCTTGCAGAAACGGGTCAGTGCCGAGGCGGAGGTGATCCAGTGTCGTCCCGCCGACAAGTTGCAGCCGGAAATGGAGACCTTGACAACGGAGTTGCAAGAATCCGCGCAACAGAAAAATTTCAGTCTGGCTAAGGCGGCGATAGACGATGTACTGACTTATGCGATGTTTCCTCAGGTAGGTTTGCGGTTTCTTGAAAATCGTCACAACCCGTATGCGTTTGAACCGCCGCCGGGGCTTGAGCCGGCGAAAAAAATCGCGGCGGCACCCGGGTCAGTTGAGAACTATACCGTGGAGGTTGATGGTCATCAGTATCAGGTCAAGGTTGTTGAGGGTGAGTTGGGTGCGATCAACCCGGTGACACCTGCCGCGACATCGGCGGCACCGACGGCGGCGCAAAGCGGCCGCCCGGTACCGGCACCGCTGGCCGGTAATGTGATTGATATTCTGGTCACTCCGGGACAAGGCGTGGATATCGGCGACAAGCTGTTGGTACTGGAGGCGATGAAAATGGAGACCACAGTTTCCTCACCCTTCACCGGTCAGGTTACGGCCATACTGGTCAACAAGGGGGATGCGGTGGAGAACGATCAAGTCCTGTTGCATATCACTGATTGAGATCCATGCAGACTTTTACTCAACTATGGGCCGGTAGCGGCCTCGGTCAATTAACCCCGGGTCATGCCATCATGATGACGGTGGGCTTGTTGCTATTGTTATTGGCAGTGCGCAAACAGTTTGAACCCCTGCTGCTGGTGCCCATCGGCTTTTCCACGATCCTGGTGAATATCCCCGGTGCCGGTTTTGATGCCGTCCCGGTGCATGCTATTGACGGTTCCCTGATCAGCCCCGGTGGCCTGTTGTATTACATCTATCATGTCGGCATTGAAACAGGAATGTTCCCGTTGCTGATCTTTATGGGCGTGGGCGCGATGACCGACTTCGGCCCGTTGCTGGCCAATCCGAAGACAATGTTTCTCGGGGCCGCCGCGCAATTCGGTATCTTCGCCACCTTGCTGGGGGCACTGGCCCTCTCCGCCGCCGACATAGTGGATTTTACGATCAGGGATGCCGCCGCCATCGGCATCATCGGCGGGGCGGACGGCCCCACCGCGATCTTTGTCGCCAGCCGTCTGGCCCCCGAACTGCTCGGGGCGATTGCCGTCGCCGCATATTCCTACATGGCACTGGTGCCGATCATTCAGCCGCCGATCATGCGCGCCCTGACCACCCCGGAGGAACGCAAGATCGTGATGAAGCAGTTACGCGAGGTATCACAACGGGAAAAGATCATCTTCCCGTTGTTGATGCTGATTCTGGTGGCCCTGTTTTTACCCTCGGCCGCGCCGTTGCTGGGGATGTTTTGCTTCGGCAATTTCCTGCGTGAATGTGGCGTGGTAAAACGCTTGTCGGACACCGTGCAAAACTCATTGATCAACACCGTGACCATCTTGCTGGGTCTGGGCGTGGGTTCAAAACTGCATGTGTATCAGTTCCTGAATGAAAAAACCCTGGGCATTTTACTGCTGGGCATGGTGGCGTTTTGCATCGGCACCGCCGCCGGCGTTATCATGGGCAAGATCATGAATAAACTATCCAGCACTCCGATCAACCCGCTGATCGGTGCCGCCGGCGTCTCCGCCGTGCCGATGGCCTCCAGAGTAGCGAACAGGGTAGGGCAGGAATACAACCCGCAAAATGTTTTACTGATGCACGCGATGGGTCCGAATGTAGCCGGGGTAATCGGCTCGGCAGTCGCCGCCGGTGTAATGCTAAGCCTGCTGGGTTAGTTGATCACTCATCGGTCACACACCCCTCCGATGCTGACTTTACATTCTTGATGTACTTATACAGCGTGCCACGCGTTGCCTTGTAAGGGGGCATGATCCAGTCGGCCTTGCGTTGGGCCAGATCGTCATCGGACAGTTCTACGCTGATGGCATTGTTTTCCGCATCAATGGTGATGATGTCGCCGTCCTGTAACAGGCCGATCGGCCCGCCTTCCTGCGCCTCGGGCACCACATGACCGATGATGAAACCGTGTGAGCCGCCGGAAAAACGGCCATCGGTGATCATCGCCACATCCGAACCGAGCCCGGCGCCCATGATCGCGGAGGTCGGGGTGAGCATCTCCGGCATACCCGGGCCGCCTCTCGGGCCTTCATAGCGGATTACCACCACATCGCCCTTGCTGATCTGTTTTGCTTCCAGCGCACTGAGCATATCTTCTTCGCAGTCAAACACCCTGGCCGGGCCTTTGAACAGCAGCCCCTCCTTGCCGGTTATTTTTGCCACCGCACCGCCGGGGGCGAGGTTGCCTTTCAGGATACGGATATGGCCGTTCGGTTTGATCGGCGC
This sequence comes from Gammaproteobacteria bacterium, assembly GCA_051008185.1. Lineage (GTDB taxonomy): Bacteria > Pseudomonadota > Gammaproteobacteria > Eutrophobiales > Eutrophobiaceae > CAXMWX01. Next base: position 6,121 of record JBPCXW010000173.1, on the reverse strand, counting down.
ATCAAGCGAATGAATGACATCCTGCCCCGCTTGCAACTCCGGCAAGTCGGCCAGATTGTCCGCCAGTGTCTTGCCGGTGACGGTCATGCAATCGCCGTCAATCATGTCGTGGGCCAGCAGGTATTTCAGTACCGCCGGGGTGCCACCGACTTTGTGCAGATCCTCCATAACATACTGACCGCTGGGTTTGAGATCCGCCAGAAAGGGCGTGCGATCACTGACGGCCTGAAAATCCTCCAGCCCCAGTTCCACATCGGCGGCGCGCGCCATCGCGATCAGGTGTAACACGGCGTTGGTAGAACCGCCAAGCACCGTAATCAATACCATCGCGTTTTCAAACGCGGCACGGGTCATGATGTCGCGCGGTTTCAGATCCAGTTCCAGCAAATGATAAATGGCCTTGCCCACCGCCAGACATTCTTGCTGCTTGCGCTTGTCCGTTGCCGGTACGGAGGAACTGTAAGGCAAACTCATCCCCAGCGCCTCAATCGCGGAGGCCATCGTGTTGGCGGTGTACATACCGCCGCAGGCACCCGCCCCCGGGCAGGCGGAGCGGACGATGGCTTTACGTTCGTCTTCGTCAATGGCACCGGCGAGGAACTCGCCGTAACTCTGAAACGCCGAGATGATGTCTATATTCTGTTTCCCGTGCCGCCCCGGTTTGATGGTGCCGCCATAAACCATGATGGCCGGCCGGTTCAAACGCGCCATCGCCATCAGACAACCGGGCATATTTTTATCACAGCCGGGGATGGAGACATTGGCGTCATACCATTGACCGCCCATCACGGTTTCTATTGAATCGGCAATCAGATCCCGCGATTGCAACGAAAAACTCATCCCCTCAGTGCCCATGGAGATACCGTCACTAACCCCGACGGCATTGAAACGCATGCCGACCATACCGGCGGCACCGATACCTGTTTTGATCTGCTCCGCCAGCGACAACAGGTGCATATTACAGGGGTTGCCTTCGTACCAGATGCTGGCGATGCCCACCTGCGGTTTGTCCATGTCCGCTTCCTGCATGCCGGTCGCATACAACATAGCCTGAGATGCACCCTGGGAGCGGGGCTGGGTGATTCTGGCACTGTATCTGTTCAATTTGTCAGTCATCGCTATCATAATAGAATACAGTAAATACATCGGCAAGCGATGTAGCGGATTCAGTACGGATAGCTCCCCCCTTGAGGGGGAGCCAAAGGAGGCGAAGCCTGCTTTGGTGGGGGGGCATTGCCTGTATAGCCTTTATTCCGTTCGTTGCTGTTCTTCCATCGTACTGACCTTGCGCTCCATATCATCCAGAGCCTTGCGAGTCCTGTTCAGCAACTCTGACTGGATATCAAACTCCTCGCGGGTCACCAGATTCATCCGGGCCAGAGAGGCGTTGAGGACGGCGCGCAGGTTTTTTTCAATATCCTGTTTTGATTGTTCTATATTTTCCGGTAGCAACTTGAACAGTTGCCGGACCAAATCATCTATTTGCTCTTTGTTACTCATCATGTCAGGTTTGGGTTGCATAAGTTCCTGATTATAGACCATAGGGGTCTCCAAATCAATGCGTTGCGGGTGCTGTAACAAAGCTGTAACTAATTTTGTTGCCCATTTCGGCGGGGTGTCTGTTATGATGCGGCCTTCTAGCAAGAAAAACCAACCAATGAAGCAGGAGAAGTGTTGTGAAATTGATCACCGCAATTATTAAACCATTCAAACTGGAGGACGTGCGTGATGCCTTGTCTGAAATCGGGATCAAGGGGATTACCGTTACTGAAGTCAAGGGTTTTGGTCGACAGAAAGGGCATACGGAGCTGTATCGCGGGGCCGAATATGTAGTGGATTTTCTGCCCAAGCTGAAGTTGGAGATTGCGCTGAGTGCCGATCAGATTGAGCCGGTTATTGAGGCTATCAGCAAGGCCGCAGGCACCGGCAAGATCGGTGATGGCAAGATATTCGTTGCTGATCTGGAGCAGGTAGTGCGTATTCGTACCGGTGAAACCGGCGAAACTGCACTGTGAAAGGAGACATCTTATGAATCTGTTTGCAAAATTCGGGCTATTCGTAGCCGTTGCGGGCTTGCTTGCGTTGTTGCCATCGGGTGCTTATGCCCAGGCGGCTGAGGCCACCTTGAGCGGCGCCAATACGGGCTGGATTCTTACCGCCACCGCACTGGTGTTGTTTATGACCTTGCCGGGTCTGGCCCTGTTTTATGGCGGGCTGGTGCGGAGTAAAAATATCCTGTCGGTGCTTATGCAATGTTTCAGCGTCGCCTGCGTTGCGTCTCTGTTGTGGTTGATTCTGGTTTATGGTTTGGCGTTCGGTGATGGCGGCGGTTTGAATCCGTTCGTTGGCATGGGTAACTGGTTTGCCTCAAGCCTTAGTGTTGATAGCCTTAGCGGTGATATACCCGAAACAGTGTTCTTCATGTTCCAGATGACTTTTGCGATCATCACGCCGGTCTTGATCGTCGGTGGATTCGCCGAACGTATGCGTTTCCCGGCGGTGTTGTGGTTTTGCAGTCTGTGGTTGATTCTTGTTTATGCACCTGTCTGTCACTGGGTATGGGGTGGCGGCTGGCTGGCGGAGCGCGGCTTTCTGGATTTTGCCGGTGGCGCGGTGGTGCATATCAATGCCGGTGTGGCGGCTATTGTGGCCGCGATGGTTATCGGTAATCGCAAGGGGTTCCCGCAAGTCGCGATGCCGCCGCACAATATGACGCTGACGGTTGCCGGTGCCTCCATGTTGTGGGTGGGGTGGTTCGGTTTTAATGCCGGTAGTGCCTTGGCCGCGGATGGCAACGCCGGTATGGCCATGGTCGTGACGCACATCGCTGCCGCCGCCGGTTCGCTGGCCTGGATAGCCTGCGAATGGATCAAACACGGCAAGCCCAGTGTGTTGGGTATTGTGACTGGCATGGTCGCCGGTCTCGGCACGATTACCCCGGCCTCGGGTTTTGTCGGGCCGGTCGGCGGCCTGATCATCGGCCTGCTGGCAGGTGTAATCTGTTACAGCGCGACCCGTTATATCAAACGCAGTTTGCAGATAGATGATTCTCTGGATGTGTTTCCGGTGCATGGAGTAGGGGGCATTCTGGGTATCTTGCTGACGGCGGTGTTTTATGCGCCCGGTCTCGGCGGTTCGGCGGATGCCGGTTATGCCATTGGTCCGCAGTTGCAGATTCAGGCCATCGGCGCACTCGCCACCTTGCTATGGTCTGCGCTGGTCAGCTTTGTGCTACTGAAGTTGATTGATGTGGTATTAGGGTTGCGGGTCAGTGCCGAGGACGAGACGGAAGGTCTGGATATTGCCTCGCATGATGAGCGAGGTTATAACCTGTAACCGTCAGCCAGATGAAATCGTTACCCGGGCTGGATTCAACAAAAGACAACTATTGCGTGATAGGCAATCCCATCGCGCATAGCTTGTCGCCGCGTATTCATACCCTGTTTGCCGAGCAGTTTGATTACGCGATCAGTTATCAGGCGGTGCAGGTGGAGCGGGATGAATTTGCAGAGTTTGTGCAGGCGTTTTTCGCCGCCGGTGGCAAGGGCTGCAATGTCACCATGCCGTTCAAGGAGCAGGCACTGGCCGTTGCGGGCGAGGTCACCGCGCGGGCACAACAGGCGGCGGCGGCGAATACACTGTGGCCGGATCAGGCCGGGGTGATTCAGGGAGACTCTACCGATGCAGTCGGCTTGATGCGTGATCTGGCCGACAAGTCAATTGAGCTGCAGGATGCCCGCGTGTTGATCGCCGGGGCCGGGGGCGTGGTCAAAAGTGTAATCCACCCTCTGCTCGCGGCCGGGCCGACCGACATTAGTATCGCCAATCGCACCGTGTCGCGTGCCGAAGCGATCGTGGCCGATGTCGGCGGCAAGCTGTCTGCCTGTGCTTATGACGCATTGGCCGGGAAACAGTTTGATCTGGTATTCAACGCCGTCTCGTCGGGGCTGTCAGGGGGGGAAGTGTTGTTGCCGGATCATATTCTGGCGGACGGGGCTGTTTGTTACGACATGGCCTATGGCACTGCGGCCCGGCCGTTTCTGCAATGGGCGCAGCGCAATGCCGCCGGGCGGGCACTGGACGGGCTTGGTATGCTGGTGCAGCAGGCGGCGGAATCCTGTCACATCTGGCGCGGGGTGCGGCCCGATACCGATAGCGTGTTACAGGCCCTGCAACGCATCCATGATGTCGGGCAGCCAGGTGACTAAACCGGGAAAGCTGGCCAGCATCAGGAGGGTTACCAACTGGATTAGCACAAACGGAATAATCCCTGAATAAATGTGCCGCAGTGTCACGCCATCCGGTACCACCGCCTTGAGATAAAACAGCGAAAAACCAAACGGCGGTGTCAGGAAAGAAGTTTGCAGATTGATCGCGATCAACACCGACAGCCATAACAGATCAATGTGCAATGACTGGGCGATGGGCGCCAGTATCGGGATCACAATAAAACAGATTTGCAGGAAGTCCAGAAAAAATCCCAATATGAAAATGAGCAACATGCTGACCAGGATAAAACCCCATTCGCCGCCCGGCAGATTCGTCATCACATCAAACACCAGCACATCACCGCCGAGGCCGCGAAATACCAGACCGAACGCGGTGGCGCCAATCAGGATGAGAAACACCATGCTGGTCAGCCGGGCCGTCAATTGCATCGCCGCTTGCAGGTTTTGCAGGGTGAGCCGCTTGTGGGCGGCGGCCAGCAGCAAGGCCCCGGCGGCACCTACTGCGGCTGATTCCGTGGGTGAGGCGATACCGAAAAAGATCGATCCCAGCACGCCGATAATCAATAACAACGGCGGTAGCAAGGTGGCACAGGTCGCCAACAGTCCTTGTTCCCGACCGGACTCGGCGGGCAGGGCCGGCGCGGCTTGCGGTTTGACCCAGGCGATGATGCCGACATAAGTCAGGAACAACAACACCAGCAACAGACCGGGCACCACCGCGCCGATAAACAGGCGGCCTACCGGTACGCCCATCACATCGCCTAACAGGATTAGCACGATACTCGGTGGGATGATCTGTCCCAGGGTACCGGAGGCGGCGATGGCACCGGTGGCCAGTTTGGGGGAATAGCCGCGTTTCAACATAGTGGGCAGGGCGATGATTCCCATCGTAACGACGGTGGCGCCTACCACGCCAGTAGTGGCCGCCAGCATCGCGCCGACGATAACCACCGATATGGCCAGCCCGCCCCTGAGTTTGCCGAACAGGCGTCCCATGGTTTCCAGTAACTCTTCGGCGATACCTGATTTATCCAGCACGATGCCCATAAAAATAAACAACGGGACGGCGAGCAGGGTGAAGTTGGTCATGATGCCCCAGATACGCAGGGGTAAGAATCTGAAAAAATCCAGGCCGAGTAATGTTGAGCCGAATAACATCGCGACTGCGCCCAGCGTGAAGGCCACCGGGTAGCCGAGTAGTAGCAAGAACATCAGGCAGACGAACATCAGTATGATCCAGATGGTCATTGCCGCTCTCCGGTCAGGATGTACAGCAGGTTGGTCAGGATATGGCTGATCCCTTGTATGATCAGTAACAGGAAGCCGCCCGGGATGGCCGCCTTTAGTAGCCAGCGATGTGTCAGGCCGCCCGGGTCGGGCGAGCCTTCCATGGAGGTGTAAGCCTGCAAGATAAAAGGCCAGGAACTGATGATGATGAGGACACAAAACGGTAGCAGGAAAAACACCGAGCCCAGCAGGTTGATCCAGGCGCGCCGGTAGTCGTTCATAAAATGGCTTTTGTAAAACAGATCCAGACGTACGTGATCATCTTGTTGCAATGTATAGGCGGCACCCAGTAAAAATATCAGGGAGAACAGGTGCCACTCCCATTCCTGTATGGCGATGGAGCCGCTTTGAAACAGGTGGCGATTGGTTACATCGTAGCTGACCAGTATGACCAGCACCAGCACCAGCCAGGAGACGAGACGGCCGCTGAGGTTGGTGAATCTGTCAAGGGCGTCACGGATATGTTTGAGAGTGGAGAGCATGCAGGCCGGGTTTGTTTGGATGTTTGCAGTGTAGCGGATTAGTACTTATGAGACAAACCAGCAATGTCCCCCCACCAAAGCAGGCTTCGCCTCCTTTGGCTCCCCCTCAAGGGGGGAGCAATA
>JBPCXW010000172.1:0-11620 GCA_051008185.1 Gammaproteobacteria bacterium | reverse complement strand
GTATGAGAGAGGCGAATGGTTGCCGCAGGATGATGATGTGGATGCGCAGTTATTAATCGCCCGGATTTATGAAAGAGGCGTAGGAGGGATACCGGAAGATGCTGCCGAAGCGGCGCGAAGGTATCGTCGTCTGTCCACCGAACATGGCGATGCTCGCGCTCAGTTCAGGCTCGGCAAAATGTATGACTTTGGCGGAGGCCTGGAGGAGGAGGATGTTGAAAAGATACGCTGGTATCAACTGGCCGCCGAGCAAGGTCACGCTCGCGCTCAGTTCTATCTTGGCTATATCTATGCAAATGGTAAAGGAGTAGCGCAGGATGATGCCGAGGCGGTGCGCTGGTATCGTCAGGCCGCCGAGCAGGGGGAGGAGGGTGGTATGAATCATCTCGGTTGGATGTATGCAAATCACCGGGGAGCGCCACAACAACATGATGCTGAAACAGTGCGCTGGGTTCGCTGGTCCGCCGAGCGAGGTTACGATGAGGCGGAGCAGTGGCTTCTCGCGGTTGCCGGGCAAGGCGACGCTGATGCCCGGTTTAGCCTCGGCAAAATATATGAATACGGCGAAGGTGTGTCACAGGATTATGCTGAGGCAATGCGCTGGTATCAACTGGCCGCCGAACAAGGTGACGCTCGTGCTCAGTTCAGTCTCGGCTGGATGCATCACCTGGGCAAAGGCACACCAGAGGATGCTGCCGAAGCAACACGCTGGTATCAATTAGCCGCCGAGCAAGGCCACGCCACTGCTCAACGCAATCTCGGCTATATGCATCACCTTGGCAAAGGTGTGCCACAGGATGATGCTGAGGCTTATATCTGGTTTTCACTGGCTGTGGCAAACAATGCTGAGTTTGCTGAGTTTATGCAAGACAAGATTGGCGATACATTGTCTCCCACTGACCTGACTGCCGCGCAGAAAGAAGCCGCTCGTCGGCACGAAATTATGCAGTCTCCTTGATAGATGTTATTGGTTTTGTTCTCTCTGTAGCGGATTAGTACTTATGAGACAAATCAGTAATGTCCCCCCACCTGAGCCACTGCGGGCTTGCGCCCTTGTGCCTCTGGCTCCCCCTCAAGGGGGGAGCTATTCGTGCCAGTGTTGGTTTTATTGCTCCCCCCTTGAGGGGGAGCCAAAGGAGGCGAAGCCTGCTTTGGTGGGGGGTCATAGTTTCAGTAACCTCGTTCCCTAACTGCTTGATAATAAAGCCTTTCTATATCCCAGTAAAATAGTCGGGGAAATACTTGACTATTTTACTTGGTTATGTGAGACTGCATGCCCTTTTTGAACAGGCAACTGATATGCGTTTGACCACCAAAGGCCGTTATGCCGTTACCGCTATGCTGGACCTGGCCCTGCATCATGAGCAGGGGCCGATTAATTTGGCTGACATTGCCGCCCGGCAGGATATTTCTCTCTCCTATCTGGAGCAATTGTTTTCGCGTTTGCGTAAGCAGGGGCTGGTGTCCAGTGCTCGCGGGCCCGGTGGGGGTTATCGGTTGGACAAGGCGCTGGATGATATTTCTGTTGCGGATGTTATCCGTGCCGTTGATGAAACAGTGGATGCTACCCGTTGTGGCGGTAGCAAGAATTGTCAGGGGGATGAGGCTTGTTTGACACATGATTTGTGGGAACAGCTTAGTGATCAGATTACCGGGTTCCTTAGTGCCATCAGTTTGTCCAGTCTGGTTGAGCGGCAGGCGGTGAAACAGGTGGCACGGCGTCAGGAACAAGTGCTGATGCGGATGTCGGTGAACGGGGGGAGTTCAGCATGAACGCACCAGACATTGCTTTGACTAATCGCGCCGCTGAGCATGTCAAAAGTTTTCTGGCCAAGCGGCAATCGGATGCGGCCTTGCGCGTGGCGATCAAAACTACTGGTTGTTCCGGTTATCAATATGTCGTTGAAGCTGCGGAGTCTATTAATGATCAGGACAAGACTTTTGAGTCCAACGGCGTAAAAGTAGTGATAGATGAACTGAGCCTGCGTTATCTGAAAGGTACGGAGTTGGATTATGTCAAGGAAGGTGTTAATGAGGTTTTCAAATTTAATAATCCGAATGTTGCGGAAACCTGCGGTTGTGGTGAAAGCTTCAGCGTTGCGGATGAATAACAAAGGTATAGAAGAATGGCCACTGAAACGCAGGAAGTTGAAGAACTTATCAAAAAAGAATACCAGCACGGTTTTGTCACCGATATTGACAGTGATACCGTCGCGCCGGGGCTGAATGAAGATGTCATACGACTCATATCGGCAAAGAAAGAGGAACCGGAATGGTTGCTGGAGTGGCGGCTTGATGCCTATCGTCACTGGTTGAAAATGGCCGCCCCGAAATGGGCGCATGTGCATCACAACGAGATTGATTATCAGGCCATCTCTTATTACTCGGCACCGAAGTCAAAAGATGACGGCCCTAAAAGTCTGGATGAAGTGGATCCGAAATTGCTGGAGACTTACGAGAAACTGGGCATCCCATTGCACGAACAAAAGATGCTGGCCGGCGTTGCCGTTGATGCGGTGTTTGACAGTGTCTCCGTCGCCACGACCTTTAAGGAAAAACTGGCCGATGCCGGTGTGATCTTCTGCTCCTTCTCGGAGGCGGTGCGACAATACCCTGAGTTGGTAAAACAATATCTGGGCTCGGTTGTGCCGACTGCTGATAATTTTTATGCGGCATTGAACTCGGCGGTTTTTACCGATGGTTCTTTTTGTTACATCCCTAAAAACACCCGTTGCCCGATGGAGTTATCCACTTATTTCAGGATCAACGCCGCCAGCACCGGCCAGTTTGAACGTACCCTGATTGTTGCCGATGAGGGCAGTCATGTCAGCTATCTGGAAGGTTGCACCGCACCGATGCGAGATGAAAATCAACTGCACGCCGCGGTGGTGGAACTGGTGGCGCTGGACAATGCCGAGATCAAGTATTCCACCGTGCAGAACTGGTATCCCGGTGATGAGAACGGTGTCGGTGGGATTTACAACTTTGTCACCAAGCGCGGAGACTGCCGCGGTGCGAACTCAAAGATATGCTGGACGCAGGTGGAAACGGGCTCGGCCATTACCTGGAAATATCCCAGCTGTATCTTGCGCGGTGATAATTCGGTGGGCGAGTTTTATTCGGTTGCCGTCGCCAACAATTACCAGCAGGCGGATACCGGCACCAAGATGATTCACCTGGGCAAAAACACCCGTAGCACTATCATCTCGAAAGGCATCTCCGCCGGGCATGGGCAGAATGCCTACCGGGGACTGGTACATATAGGCAAGAACGCAGCCTCCGCCCGTAACTATACCCAGTGCGATTCCCTGTTGCTGGGTGATCAATGCGGTGCCCATACCTTTCCCTATATTGAAAACAAGAACCCCGCCGCCCGGATAGAGCATGAGGCGACCACCTCCAAGATCAGCGAAGACCAGTTGTTTTATTGTCGGCAACGCGGCATTGATGAAGAAGATGCCGTGAATATGATCGTGAACGGTTTCTGTAAAGAGGTGTTCAAAGAATTGCCTATGGAGTTCGCAGTTGAGGCACAGAAACTGATGAATGTCACTCTGGAAGGCGCGGTGGGTTAAACAAACAACGAGGCACAGCATGTTAAAGATAGAAAACTTACAAGTCCGGGTCGGTGACAAGACGATATTGCAAGGCGTGAATCTGGAGGTCAATACCGGTGAGGTGCATGCCATTATGGGGCCCAATGGTTCCGGCAAGAGTACTCTGGCCAATGTGCTGGCCGGGCGCGACGGCTATCAGGTCACTGCCGGTAGCGTTAGCTATCAGGGCCGGGACCTGTTGCAACTGGCACCGGAAGAGCGGGCGCGTGAAGGTGTCTTTCTGGCCTTTCAATATCCGGTGGAAATACCCGGGGTCAATAACATCTATCTGCTGAAGGCTGCGGTCAATGCCATCCGGGTGCATCGCGGTGAGACTGAGTTGGACGCGGTTGATTTTCTCAAGTTGGTGCGTGAGAAAATGCAGGTGGTCAATATGCGGGAAGATTTATTGAACCGCTCTGTGAATGAGGGCTTCTCCGGCGGTGAAAAAAAACGCAATGAGATCTTTCAAATGGCCGTGCTGGAACCCGCCTTGGCGATACTGGATGAAACCGATTCCGGTCTGGACATTGATGCCCTGAAGATTGTTGCCGAGGGCGTCAATAGCCTGCGCGATGCGGAGCGCGCTATCGTGTTGGTCACACATTATCAACGCTTGCTCAATTACATCGTACCGGATCGGGTGCATGTACTGGTTGATGGCAAGATCATCAAGTCCGGCGGCAAGGAGCTGGCACTGGCACTGGAAGAGAAAGGCTACGACTGGGTCAGGCAGGAGGCAGAGGCCGCATGAGTGACGCCGCCATCCACCATTACCTTGACGAGTTCACCCGCACACGGGGGACACACCCCGGTAGCGACCTGGGCGAGCAGGCACTCGCCTACTTGCAGCAACAGGGCTTTCCTACCACCCGTCAGGAGAACTGGAAATACACCGATGTCAAAGCGATTACCAAACGCCGCTTCCGCACCGTTGCCGCCGCCGACAGTGATGCGACACTGCTCGCCGCCGCACGTTTTGATGATCTGGCCTGCCATGAGTTGTTGTTTGTCAATGGTGTGTATGTCGCCACCGCAGATCATCAGCCGTTGCCCGAAGGTGTAACCGTCCAGCCGTTGCTGACAGCCTTGCAACAACAGCCGACGCTACTCAAACAACTGGGGCCGCTGACGGAAACTGCTTACAAGCACAGTTTCAGCGCGCTGAACCTTGCCTTCCTGACCGGCGGGGCACTGATCAGCATTGCCGATGACACCGAGCTTGAGACACCGATCAACCTGATCTATCTCGCCAATCAACAGGCCGAGCCGGTCGCCGCCCATCCCTTCAACCTGATCCTGCTGGGCAAACACGCCAGAGCGACGGTTATTGAAAGTTATCTGGGCGCAGATGATGCCGAGTATTTTACCAACAGCCGAACCCGCATCCGCGCCGACGCCAGTGCAACGCTGGTGCATTACAAGATCCAACAGGAATCCTTGAAGGCATTTCATATCGGCCATACCGATATTGAACAAAAACAGGACAGCACGGTGACTTCACATTCCATCGCACTCGGTGCCGCCCTGGCGCGTAATGATATTGACACCGATCTGGCGGAACCCGGTGCGACGATCAACCTCAATGGCTTGTATCTGACCAACGGCCGCCAACATATTGACAACCATACCCGCGTGGATCACCTGCAACCCAACACCAGCAGCAATGAAAACTACCGCGGCGTGATGAACGATCATTCCCGCGCGGTATTCAACGGCAAGGTCGTTGTGCATGAGCAGGCACAAAAAACCGCAGCCCATCAGTCCAACGCCAATCTGCTACTCTCGGACAACGCCGAAGTGGATACCAAACCGGAACTGGAAATATACGCCGATGATGTGCAATGTAGCCATGGTGCCACTGTCGGTCAGCTGGATGAAGATATGTTGTTCTACCTGCGCTCCCGTGCGATAGATGAACACACGGCAACCAGCCTGCTGACTTATGCCTTTGCTGACGAAGTAATCAAGGCCATTGACATTCGCCCGATCCGCGAACGACTGGAATATATCGTGGCGGGTAAATTACCCGACAGCGAACTCATCAAGGAGTTTATGTCATGAGCCGCAGCAATACCGCGACACCGTTGCCCACCGGAACCGGTTTTGATGTTGAACGTTACCGGCGCGACTTTCCTATCCTGCAACAGCAGGTCAATGGCAAACCACTGGCGTATCTGGACAACGCGGCGACCGCGCAGAAACCGTTGCAGGTAATAGAGACGCTGGATACCTATTACCGTGAATACAACGCCAACATCCATCGGGGCGTGCATACATTAAGTGAAAAGGCCACCGCGGCTTATGAAGACAGCCGGGAAAAAATACGCCAATACATCAACGCCCGCACCACCGCCGAGATCATCTTTACCCGCGGTGCAACCGAAGGCATCAATCTGGTCGCGCAATCCTGGGGGCGTAGCAACCTAAAACCCGGTGACGAGATCATCATCTCGGAGATGGAACATCACTCCAACATCGTCCCCTGGCAGATATTGTGCGAACAAACGGGGGCCGTGCTGAAGGTCATACCGATCAATGACGCCGGCGAGATCATACAAGAAGAATACGATCGTCTGCTCAACAAGCGCACCCGACTGGTGGCCATCGTGCATATCTCCAATGCACTCGGCACTATCAATCCGATCCGCCGCATGATTGACAAGGCCAAGGCGGTCAATGCCCTGACCCTGATTGACGGGGCACAATCCGTGCCGCACGGCAAAGTAGATGTGCAGGCACTGGACTGCGATTTTTTTGTGTTTTCCGGTCACAAGTTGTTTGGCCCCACCGGCATTGGTGTGTTGTATGGCAAGCAGGCCCTGCTTGAGGCCATGCCGCCGTATCAGGGCGGTGGCGATATGATCAAGATGGTCAGCTTTGAGAAGACCTTGTACAACGCCCTGCCCTACAAGTTTGAGGCTGGCACACCTTACATAGCCGGTGTGATCGGTCTGGGGGCGGCGATTGATTACCTCAACACCATAAACTTTGACAACTTGGTAGCCTACGAACATGAGTTGCTGGAATACGCCACCGAGGCCGCGCGCGGCGTAACGGGCCTCAGGCTGATTGGCACGGCGAGCAACAAGACCAGCATCTTGTCTTTTGTCATTGACGGGGTGCATCCGCACGATGTCGGCACCGTGCTGGACAGCGAGGGTATCGCCATCCGCGCCGGACACCATTGCGCCATGCCGGTTATGACAAGGTTCAAGGTACCGGCCACGGGCCGCGCCTCGTTTGCCTTCTACAACACCCGCGCCGAAGCCGATGCCCTGATCGTCGGCTTGGAAAAAGCCAAGCAACTTTTTTGTCGGTAACGATTATGTTTGACTTGCAGGATCTCTACCAAGAGGTGATCATCGATCACAACAAAAGCCCGAGAAACTTCGGCAAGCCGACAAATGCCAACAAAACTCTGGAAGGCTTCAACCCCCTGTGCGGCGACCGTCTGGTCATCTACCTCAATGTTGATGATGATCAAATAAAAGATATTGGTTTTGATGGTAACGGTTGCGCCATTTCCGTCGCCTCGGCATCACTGATGACCGAAGCAATGAAAGGCAAGAGTGTCGGTGAAGCGGAAACGATCTTTACCCGGTTCCACGAGTTGCTGACCGACAATAACGCTGACATTGATCCCGACAAGCTGGGCAAACTCGCCGCCCTCGCCGGAGTACGGGATTATCCCTCACGGGTAAAATGCGCCACCCTGTGCTGGCATACACTGAATGCGGCCCTGCACGGCGATGCGACACCGGTGACAACCGAATGAATATGTATCAACAGGAACCCGTTACGGTGGCAAGAGATTGTGAGGCCATACTCATCCCGACCGGTATGCCTGTTACATTACCGGCGGAGTCGGTTGTGTTTATCACGCAGGCCCTGGGCGGCAACTATACTGTCAATGTAAATGGCAATCTGGCTCAGGTCGCCGCCAAAGATGCCGATGCGCTGGGCTTTGAATTACCTGACGAGATCAACGAGGAACAAACCCCGAACGCCGATGGCTCAGTGAATGAAGAGCACCTGTGGGCGCAGATGCGTACCTGTTACGATCCCGAGATCCCGATCAATGTCGTGGATCTGGGTTTGATCTACAACTGTGAAATCAAACAAAACGGACAGGGCGAAAACGAAGTGAATGTCGTGATGACACTGACCGCCCCCGGTTGCGGCATGGGCGACTTTCTCGCCGCCGATGTTCGCAGCAAGTTACAAGCCGTGCCGAACGTCTCCCAGGTTAATGTTGAACTCACCTTTGAGCCGCCCTGGGGTCAGGAGATGATGTCCGATGTCGCCCGCCTTGAGGCCGGCCTGTATTGAACCATGGGCGGCTGGACGGATGTGGATAAAGCGGATAATTTCGCCCCCGGCGATGCAAGGCTGGTGGATGTGGATGACACCATGATTGCCGTTTTCAATATCGCCGGTGAATACTTCGCTCTGGAAGATGTATGCACGCATGACGGCTCGGCCATACTGGGCAGCGGTGTTGACCTGACCGAACTCATCGCCGATGACGAACTCACCTGCCCGCACCATGGTGCCAAATTCTGTATCCGCAACGGCGAGGCACTGGCCCCACCGGCCTATGAGCCGATAACATCGTTCCCGGTGCGGGTGGAAAACGGCATGGTGCAGGTTCGGGACCCGCGCATGGCATGACCGGGGGTTTATCCTGAAGCCGTTTGGCCGTATAATCTTGACCCCTAACAAATGTATAGTAACTGACCCACTGGAGTGACAAGCAATGTCCATAGAGCAGACTTTATCCCTCATTAAACCCGATGCTGTTGGCAAAAATGTCATCGGTGCCATTTATCAACGTTTTGAACAGGCCGGGCTGAAGATTGTCGCCGCCAAAATGTTGCAACTGAGCAAACAACAGGCGACTGATTTTTACGCAGTGCATTCCGACAAGGCTTTTTTTCAGGAGTTGATCAGCTTCATGACCTCCGGCCCGGTCATGGTGCAGGTGCTGGAAGGGGAAGATGCCATTCAGAAGAATCGTGATCTGATGGGCGCCACTTTCCCCCGCGATGCCGAGGCCGGTACGATCAGGGCTGATCTTTGTGATCCCAAAGGTGATCAGGGTGAGAACGCCGTGCATGGTTCGGACTCGGTGGAAAATGCCGCCGCCGAGATTGCATTATTTTTCAACAACACGGAGATCTGCCCCCGTCGCAGATAAGCCGCCGTGACACCTTCCGTCAATCTATTCGATCTCAATCAATCCGCGATGCGCGAGTATTTTGCCAACATAGCGGAAAAGCCCTTTCGTGCAACCCAGCTTATGAAGTGGGTTTATCATCAGGGCATCACCGACTTTGATGATATGACCAATCTCAGCAAACAACTGCGCGCTGAATTGTCGGCCTGCGCCCACTACAGCCTGCCGGAGATTACATCGGAACAGGTCTCCGAAGATGGCACGCGCAAATGGCTGATGCAAGTGGATGCGGGCAATGCCGTTGAAACGGTTTTTATACCGGAAGTTGATCGGGGTACCCTGTGCATCTCATCGCAGGTCGGCTGTGCCCTGAATTGCACCTTTTGCGCGACCGGCAAACAAGGCTACAACCGCAACCTGTCAGTGGCAGAGATCATCGGGCAACTCTGGCAGGCAAACAAACAGCTGGGTTATTTTCGCGACCGGTCACGCATTATCAGCAATGTGGTCATGATGGGTATGGGCGAACCCCTGTTGAATTTTGATAATGTGTTACAGGCGATGGAGTTGATGACCGATGATCTGGCATTCGGTCTGTCAGGCAAACGGGTTACATTGAGTACCGCCGGTGTTGTGCCGGGGATTTATAAACTTGCCGATCAGGGTAAGGTTACTCTGGCTGTCTCCCTGCATGCGGCAAACGATGCCTTGCGCGACTCGCTGGTTCCGATCAACCGTTCCTTTCCGATCGCCGAACTGCTCGCGGCCTGCCGCTATCACAGTGAAAAACGTAACGGCGATGCGGTTACTTTTGAATATGTCATGCTGGACGGGGTGAATGACTCTGACAGCGACGCCAACGATCTGGTCAAACTGCTACGCACCTTGCCCGCCAAGGTCAATCTTATCCCGTTCAACAGCTTCCCGGGTTGCGACTATGTATGCTCACCCAGACAACGGATCGATCAATTCCGGGATATTTTGCTTGCCGCAAACATAGTCACCGTCACCCGCAAGACCCGTGGCGATGATATCAATGCCGCTTGCGGTCAGCTTGCAGGGCAAGTGACGGCGCGCGCAGGCAGGCACGAAAAATCTGTGGGTATTCGTTAAATGTCCGATGCAAAGAAATCTGCCACCGATGAATCACCGGGCACCTTGCTCAAGCGGCTGCGGGAGGAACAGGGCTTAAGCGCAGAGGATGTCGCAGGCAAGTTGTATCTTGAACCCTGGATTATTGAGGCACTGGAAGCGGACGATCTTGAACGCCTGTCCGGCTACACTTACATACGCGGTTATCTGCGCGGTTACGCCGGATTGCTGGGGGTCCCTGCCGAATCCATTCTTGATATATACCAGAATGAAACGTTTGAACCGCCACCGTTCAATCCTGACAGACACAAATCACAGCAGACCAGCAGCCGGGATAAATCGGTGGCGGCCGTTTCCTGGCTAGTCGCGTTGCTGTTGGTCGTGCTGTTATTCACCTGGTGGAAAAGTAACTTCTCTCTGGACGGCGGGGTCTTCACTCGTCTTTTTACGCCCGACACCGAAACCGAGCAAGGCATATCACAACTGTCTTATGAGATACCGATCGTGGAACACCCGGATTCCCCTTTCTACCGCGCGCCGGAGACGACCGATACAACCACCCTGCGTAAGGCCGGGGTCAGGTTGCCGGATGTACCGGCAACGATGAACGATGAGCAAGCAGACGATATACTTGGCAGTATTGAATACGGCGACGGGCCGGATACACTGGAGGTGCGGTTGAGTGCCGACTCCTGGGTCAAGGTGCAGGATTATAATGATGAAACGATTTACATCGGTCTGGGACGGGCGGGACAAACCCTGCTGTTACACGGCACTGCCCCGATGAATGTGTTGCTGGGTTTTTCCCAGGGGGCGACGATCAAGTTTAACGGTCAGAACTTTGACCTCGCACCTTTTTCCCGCGCCAACATTGCCCGTTTCACTGTCGGCGAATGAGCCTGACATCACGCTACTGGAAAAATCATTGACTACCGACATTCAAGCAATCAAGGGTATGCACGATGCCTTGCCGGGGCAAACACCCGACTGGCAACAGTTGGAACAACAGGTTCAAACCGTTCTGGAAAGTTACGGCTATGCGGAGATTCGCATGCCAATACTGGAAAAGACCGAGCTGTTTCACCGCTCCATTGGCACCGGTACCGATATCGTCAATAAGGAGATGTACACCTTCGGCGACCGCAATGATGAACAGGTCACCCTGCGGCCTGAAGGCACGGCGAGTTGCATTCGCGCTGTGCTGGAACATAATCTATTGGCGAGCGGCGGGGCGTTGCGTGTCTGGTACGGCGGCCCGATGTTTCGTTATGAACGGCCGCAAAAAGGACGCTTCCGTCAGTTCCATCAGATCGGTGCCGAGGCCTTTGGCATCGCCACTGCGGATATTGATGCCGAGTTGATCCTGATCTGCAAACGGCTCTGGCAGGTACTGGGCATTGAACAGGTCAAACTGGAACTCAATACCCTCGGCAGTGCCGCCTGCCGCGAACAATACCGCACCAAACTGGTGGAATATTTTTCTGATCATAAAGACCGGCTTGATGCAGACAGCGAGCGGCGCTTGCAGACCAATCCGCTGCGTATTCTGGATAGCAAGAATCCCGATATGCAGGATCTGATACAGGCCGCACCGCCGATGACCGACTATCTGGATGCCGAATCCACCGAACACTTTGAACACTTGCAGTCGCTGTTGCGCGCCGCCGATCTGGATTTCACGCTGAACCCGCGTCTGGTAAGAGGCCTGGACTACTACAACCACACCGTATTTGAATGGATCACCGATCAACTG
>JBPCXW010000171.1:0-8247 GCA_051008185.1 Gammaproteobacteria bacterium | reverse complement strand
TTATCCATGACAACATCGGTCTGGTGAATGGCATTATGACCACGGTGCATTCCTATACCAACGATCAGGTATTGACGGATGTCTATCACTCTGACCTGCGCCGGGCGCGCTCGGCCACGATGTCCATGATCCCGACCAAGACCGGTGCCGCCGCCGCGGTAGGCCTGGTGTTGCCGGAGTTGAACGGCAAACTGGACGGCTATGCGGTGCGCGTGCCGACTATTAATGTGTCACTGGTGGATCTCAGCTTTACCGCGGCCCGCGCCACTTCGGTGGAAGAGATCAACAAACTGATGCAGGCCGCTGCCGCCGGGCCGTTACAGGGTGTGCTGGCCTGCAATGACGCGCCGCTGGTCTCTATTGATTTCAATCACAATCCGGCATCATCCATCTACGATGCCTCGCTGACCAAAGTGATTGAAGGCACATCAGTCAAGGTCATCGGCTGGTATGACAATGAATGGGGATTCTCCAACCGGATGCTGGACACGACCATCGCCCTGATGCAGGCCGGCTGATCAATCACGGCAACATGACCACCCTGCCCACTCTGGAGGATATAGACCTCAACGGCAAACGGGTGTTGATGCGGGTGGATTTCAATGTCCCGATCAGTGCCGATGGCATTGATGATGACACCCGCATCCGGGCCTGCCTGCCGGGCATACAACAAATACTGCAAGGCGCGGAGCGGCTGATCATAATGTCACATCTGGGCCGCCCTGACGAAGGTAAGTTCGCCGAACCATTCAGTCTGCAACCGGTGGCCGCGCACCTTGCCACGCTGCTGGACAGGCCGGTGCGTTTGTGTCGCAACTGGCGCGAGGATCTTGACAAGACGCAGGACGCCGTCGTGATGCTGGAGAATATCCGCTTTGAAAAAGGAGAGAAGACCGATGCCGACACGCTGGCGCGGGAACTCGCCGACCTGTGCGATGTGTATGTCAATGATGCGTTCGCGTCCACTCACCGCGCCCACGCCTCTACTCACGGTGTCGCCAAGTATGCGCCCGCCGTCTGCGCCGGCCCGTTGCTGATAGCGGAACTCGCTGCCCTGTCAAAGGCCCTGTTGCAACCGGCAAGGCCGATGCTGGCCATCGTCGCGGGCGCCAAGGTCTCAACTAAACTGACACTGCTGGAAAATCTGTTACACAAGGTTGATAAGCTGATCGTCGGCGGCGGTATCGCCAACACCTTTTTGCTGGCAGCCGGTTATCAAATCGGCCACTCACTGGTGGAGACCGAACTGGTGGAAACCGCCGGGAAATTATTGCAACAGGCAAAGGAACAAGGCAAAGAGATACCCCTGCCGGTGGATGTCGTCTGCGGCAAAAAGTTTGACGCCGGCACAGAGGCGGTTATCCGACGGCTGGCGGAGATTGAACACGATGATCTGATCATGGATGTCGGGCCGGAGACGGCGGCGATGTACGGCGAGATCGTCAATGCTGCCGCGACCATTGTCTGGAACGGCCCGCCGGGTGTGTTTGAGTTTGAGCAGTTTGCCACCGGCACCCGCGCACTCGCAAACGCCATCGCCGCCGCTAATGGCTTTTCTATTGCCGGCGGAGGTGATACCCTGTCTGCTATCGTCAAATTCGGCGTGCGCGAGCAGATTTCCTGTATCTCCACCGGCGGCGGTGCCTTTCTTGAACTGCTGGAAGGCAAGACCCTGCCCGCCGTTGAGATATTACATAACCGAAGATCATAATAACGCCATGCGTAGAACCAAAATCATTGTCACCGTAGGCCCGGCCACCGACAAGCCGGGTATGCTGGAAAAACTGCTGAATATCGGCGTTGATTTGTTTCGTATCAACTATTCTCACCAGACCCATCTGGAACACAAGGAAAGGTTTGCTGCGATCCGCGAGACCAGTGCCCGCCTCGGTATGGAGGTGGCAATCATGGTTGATCTGCAAGGCCCGAAGATAAGGTTGCAACGATTCAGCAACAACAAGATATTGCTCGAGCAGGGAGCGGAATTCATTCTGGACATGGGCCTGGCCGCCGATGCGGGTGATGAAAAACGGGTCGGGGTGACTTACGGGGATCTCTACAAAGATGTAAAGCCGGGCAATATATTACTGGTGGATGACGGGCGTATCAGTTTGCAGGTCAGCCGGATTGATAATAAACAAATCGTCTGCAAGGTGCTGATCGGCGGGCGGCTGTCTAACAACAAGGGTATCAATCTGAAGGGCGGCGGGCTGTCTGCCGGTGCGCTGACGGACAAGGATAAAAAAGATCTGGTGCATGGTGTGGAAATGGGCGCGGATTATTTTGCGATTTCCTTTGTGCGCAACGCCGGTGATATTAGCGAGGCACGGGCGCTGTTGCAGCAGGCGGGCTCCGATGCGGGGATCATCGCCAAGCTGGAGCGGGCTGAATCACTCAATCATGTTGAGGATATTATTCAGGCCTCCGATGCCATTATGGTGGCACGCGGTGATCTGGGGGTGGAGATCGGTGATGCCAGTCTGCCGCCGGTGCAAAAACGCCTGATCAAACTTTGTGAAACTTTACATCGGCCGGTGATCACCGCCACCCAGATGATGGAATCGATGATAGACAACCCGATCCCGACTCGTGCCGAGGTATTTGATGTCGCGAACGCGATACTGGATGGCACCGACGCAGTGATGCTGTCCGGCGAGACCAGCATCGGCCGCTATCCGGAGCAGGTAGTGGAGGCGATGGCGCGCATCTGCACCGAAACCGAAAAACAGGAACAGACACGGCAGTCGGGTCATCGTATCAACGAGCAGTTTGAAAGAATTGATGAGGCCATCGCGATGTCGGCTATGTATGCGGCCAACCATGTCAATGCCAAGGCCATTGCGGCATTGACCGAGACCGGCTCCACCTGTTTGTGGATGTCACGCATCAGTTCCGGCATACCGATTCTGGCCTTTACCCGCCATGTGCATACCATGCGCAAGGTCAAACTCTACCGGGATGTATACCCGTTGCAGTTTGATATAACCCATACCGATCCGCTGGAAGCGAATCAGGAGATCATCAAGGATCTGGTGCGGCGCGAACTGGTTGATGAGGGTGATTTGGTGATCATCACCAAAGGTGATTTAAGAGGCCACCGGGGCGGCACCAACAATATGAAGATCATCCGGGTTGGTGATCCTACCTGAGGTATGCGGTGCGTATGAGACCAACTCAGCAATGGCCCCCCACCGGAGCCACTGCGGGCTTACGCCCTTGCGCCACCGGCTCCCCCTCAAGGGGGGAGCTATTCGTGCCGGGGTTCCTCATCGTGTTATTGCTCCCCCCTTGAGGGGGAGCCAAAGGAGGCGAAGCCTGCTTTGGTGGGGGGCCAATGCCAGATTACCTCTTAACTGCAATGATGCTCCAGCGCCATCTGTTGTGCGTTTCTTACTCGATGAGAACTGGGCTTATTGCGTTTGTATGAGCCATCGCTTTGCAGTATCCAGGCTTGAGTGTTGTCGCTCAGGTAATTCATCAAGCCATAGTTAATGATCTGATCCCGCGGCCGTTTTCCTTCAACGGGGAAACAAGCCTCCACACGATGATGCAGGTTACGCGGCATCCAGTCGGCGGAAGAACAATAAACCTGCTCCTCTCCACCATTGAGAAAATAATACACGCGGGTATGCTCAAGAAACCGACCAACTATGGAGCGAACATGGATATTCTCTGACAAACCCTTGATGCCGGGACGCAAGCAACATATACCGCGCACGATCAAATCAACCTTAACACCCGCCTGCGAGGCCTCGTATAAGGCCCGAATGATCTCCGGTTCCACCAATGCATTCACCTTGGCGATCACCCTGGCTTCCTTGTTCGCCTTGGCATTTTCTATCTCCCGCTCGATCAAACCCAGCAGGGATTTGTGCAAGGTGAATGGCGATTGTAATATCTTTTTCAGTTTTGATGCCCGCCCCAGTCCGGTAAGTTGCAAAAACAGTTTGTTCACATCCTCGGCGAGAGCCTTGTCGCAGGTGAGCAAACCGTAGTCGGTATAAAGCCGGGCCGTGCGGGCATGGTAATTGCCGGTGCCGAGATGTGCATAACGCCGCAGGCCGCGCCCCTCGCGCCTGACTACCAGTACCATTTTGGCATGGGTCTTGTACCCGACTACCCCGTAGACGACATGGGCACCGGCCTCCTGTAACTCACTGGCCAACTCTATATTCGCCTCTTCATCAAAGCGGGCGCGCAATTCAACCACAACCGTAACTTCCTTGCCTGCTCTTGCGGCTTGCTTCAGGGCATCAACCAAACTGGAGTCACTGCCGGTACGATACAGGGTCTGTTTAATTGATAATACCTTCGGATCGTTGGCCGCCTGCCGTACAAAATCCACTACCGGGGCGAAAGACTGGAACGGATGATGCAATAAAATATCACCGTTTTTCAGGGTGTCAAAAATGCTGGAACTCTTCTGCAGGCGCGGTGGCAACTCAGGCGTGAACCCGGCAAAGGTCAATTCCGGTTTGTCCGCCAGATCATAGATCGCCATCAAACGATTCAGGTTAACCGGACCATTGACCTTGTAAAGATCATCCTCGTCCAAACCGAATTGCTGTAATAAGAAACTACTCAAATCATCGGGACAGTTATCGGCCACTTCCAGACGCACGGCATCATTAAAACGCCGCGACGGCAACTCGCCTTCCAGAGCCCTCAGCAGATCATCCACTGCCTCATCATCCACAAACAAATCACTATTACGCGTGACCTTGAACTGATAACAGCCGCTTGCCTTCATACCGGGAAATAAATCATCCACATGGGCATGGATGATAGAGGACAGTAATACAAAATTGGATTTGCCCCGGACGACTTCTTCGGGGAGTTGCACAACCCGTGGCAGGGAACGCGGTGCCTGCACAATAGCCAGACGGTTCTCTCTGCCGAAGGCGTCTTTACCTTCCAGCGCGACAATAAAATACAGGTTTTTGTTGAGTACCCGCGGGAAAGGATGGGCCGGGTCCAAACCGATGGGGCTGAGTATCGGCAGCACATTGCTGTTGAAATAGCGTTTCACCCAGCGTGATGTAGGCGGTTTCCATGCCGAACGTTTGGATATGCGGATTTTGGCCTTGTTCAGTTCCGGGGTGATCACTTCATTGAGTACGGCATATTGAGTCTCCACCAACTTATGCGCGGTAGTGCTGATCTGTTTCAACACCTCGGTGGGCGTGAGATTATCAGGGCCGGTATGAACAGAACCGTACTTTACCTGTTGCTTGACCCCCGCCACACGGATCTCAAAAAACTCATCAAGGTTGGTGCTGGCGATACAGAGAAACTTGAGACGCTCCAGCAGCGGTACGCTTTCATCCCCGGCCTGTTCAATCACCCGGCGATTAAACTCCAACAAGCTTAATTCGCGGTTGATATAAAATTCAGAATTGTTGAGATCAACGTTTGCCACAAAGCTCTACCTCGGTGCTCCACCCCGGCTTTAACCGGAGCTGCCCTTCACCTTTTCTTCCATCTGCTCTATGCTGATGTGACGCACGTCCTTGCCCTCAACGAAATAAATAACATACTCACAGATATTACGCGCATGATCCCCGATCCGCTCCAGCGAGCGGGCGACCCATATCGTATCAATGACGCTGCTGATACTGCGCGGGTCTTCCATCATATAGGTAATGAGGTAGCGCAACACCGCACTGTAATGCTCATCTGACTCCGGCTCCTTGCCCGCCGTGATCAGAGCCCCCTGACTGTCAATGCGGGCAAAGGCATCCAGAGAATCGTGAAACATAGTCTGCACCAATGTCCCCATCGCGCTGATGCCGGCATAGTACGAGCGCGTGGGGGGGGATTTGTCTGATAACTCAATCGCCATCTTGGCGATCTTTTGCGCCTCGTCACCTACCCGCTCAAGATCGGTAATGGTCTTGATCACCGCCGTAATCAGACGCAAATCCCCTGCGGCGGGCTGGCGTCTGGCAAGTATCGTGGTGCATTCCTCGTCAATTGAAACCTCAAAGGAATTCACCCTTACCTCATTCTCCATTACCGTTTCGGCCAGTGAAACATCTGACTCAGTCAAGGCGTGCAATGCCTTCTGCAACTGCTGTTCCACCAGACCACCCATATTCAGTACGCTGGAGCGAACCTCTTCCAGCTCGTTATCAAACTGTTTGGATATATGCTGTGGGATATTACTCATAAGTTTTTACCTCGGGGATACACTAGCCGTAGCGGCCGGTTATGTAGGCTTCAGTCATTTTCTCTTCAGGTTTGGTGAACAGTGTACTCGTATTATTGAACTCGATCAACTCACCCAGATACATATATGCGCTGTAATCCGACACCCGCGCCGCCTGCTGCATATTATGAGTTACGATGACAATAGTGTATTCATTCTTGAGATCATAGATAAGCTCTTCAACCTTCAGGGTTGAAATAGGGTCCAGTGCCGAGCACGGCTCATCCAGCAACAACACCTGCGGTTCAATCGCAATGGCCCTGGCGATCACCAGCCGTTGCGCCTGACCGCCTGACAGGCCCAGCGCATTGTCGCCCAGCCGATCCTTGACCTCATCCCACAGTGCCGCCCCCCTGAGGGACTTTTCCACTACGGCATCCAGAGTACGCCTGTCGTTGATGCCCTGAATACGCAGGCCATAAGCTACGTTTTCATAAACGGTTTTGGGAAACGGGTTGGGTTTTTGAAATACCATACCAACCTTTCTGCGTAATTCCGCGACATTGACAGACTTGTGCAGGATATTCTCGTCATGAATGCTGATGCTGCCATTCGTGCGTACGGTATCAATGAGATCGTTCATCCGGTTGAACGAGCGCAACAAGGTTGATTTGCCGCAACCGCTGGGCCCGATAAAGGCCGTCACGCGTTTTTCAGGGACGGTCAGGTTGATGTCTTTCAGGGCCTGTTTATCGCCGTAGTACAGATTGAAATCATGTACCTTGATACAAGACTTCTCATCGTTGATGTCCAGTTTTGATGGT
Organism: Gammaproteobacteria bacterium; assembly: GCA_051008185.1. GTDB lineage: Bacteria > Pseudomonadota > Gammaproteobacteria > Eutrophobiales > Eutrophobiaceae > CAXMWX01. Next base: position 1,275 of record JBPCXW010000171.1, on the reverse strand, counting down.
TGCTGCGGTAACAGACTCATGTCCACGGCAGGCCTCACCTGCGGCTGTGCCTGCTCCACGAGCGCATCAACCGTATTCATATCTTGTATTTGCTTTGGTTCATCATTCATAGTGACACCTTTTTTGGTTATAACCCCGTGGCTAATTTGCTTCGGCGGCGCGATACTTTTCTCTCAGCGTATTACGAATTTTAATCGCGGCCAGATTTAAAAAGATAATGATCAATACCAGTAAAAATGCCGTGGCATAAACCAGCGGTCTGGCCGCTTCCACATTCGGGCTCTGGAAGCCTACATCATAAATGTGAAAACCCAGATGCATAAACTTTCTGTCCAGATGCAGATACGGGAAATTCCCGTCCATCGGCAATGACGGCGCCAGCTTGACCACCCCTACCAGCATCAACGGCGCTACTTCACCGGCCGCTCTGGCCACGGCCAGTATCAGCCCGGTCATCATGGCCGAGGCCGTCATCGGTAACACCGTGCGCCACAGGGTTTCCGCCTTGGTCGCACCCAGGGCCAGACTGCCCTCGCGGATCGCCCGCGGCACCCGCGACAAGCCCTCTTCGGTGGAGACGATCACCACCGGCACGGTCAGGATCGCCAGTGTCAGGGACGCCCACAACAGGCCGGGGGTGCCGAAGGTCGGTGCCGGCAGGGACTCGGCAAAAAACAATTCATCAATAGACCCGCCGACAAAATAAACAAAAAAACCGAGACCAAACACACCATAAACAACCGAAGGCACACCGGCCAGATTATTTACCGCAATACGGATCAGCCGTGTTAGCGGGCCCTGTCTGGCGTACTCACGCAGATACACCGCCGCTATCACGCCGAACGGTGTCACCAGCACGGCCATGATCATGACCATCATCACCGTACCGAATATGGCCGGGAATATGCCGCCTTCCGTATTGGCCTCGCGCGGATCATCGCTGACGAATTCCCACAGCTTGCTAAAATAAAAGGCGATCTTTTCCGTCAGTTGCATCGCGTTGGGTCTATAGGCCCGCACCACTTTGGCAAAACCGATCTCTGCCTGCTTGCCGTTCGCCAGGGTCGCGACAAACGAGGCCCGGTTCAGTTTCGCATACAACTCGGCCAGTTGATCGGTAAAGCCGTTATATTCTTCTTGCAACGCCAGCCGTCCGTCATCAATCGCCGCATAAGCGGGATTACCTTCGGCGACATTATCCAGTTGCAGGCCCCGCTCTTTCAGGCGCAGGCGTTCCATTTTGTAATTGATGCTGCCGATCAGATCCCTCTCTAT
>JBPCXW010000170.1:0-7528 GCA_051008185.1 Gammaproteobacteria bacterium | reverse complement strand
AGCGTTCCTTGCATTCGGTGCATTCACGCCGGCGGCGGCGAGTTTGATCGCCCTCATCCGCGGCTCGGGAATCAACCACTCTGGTTTCGGCACAGGAACAAAATGGGCAGCGCATAGCCGGGCACCTCCGTTAGTGACGGCGAAGGTGCCGGTTGCTGCGGCACGGGCTCAGCAGAAATGGTTTACTGTTCATACATTGGGTACTCCTTGCACAAGGCTCTGACTTGCTCCCGCACCTTGTCATGCACGGCCTGATCGTCCATGTGTTCAATGATGTCCGTTATCCAGCCGGCAATGTCGGCGGCCTGCTGTTCGTCGAGGTCGCGCGTAGCAATAGAAGGCGTGCCGATACGGATACCGCTGGTCACGAAAGGTGACTCGGGATCATTCGGCACCGCGTTTTTATTGACGGTGACATGCACTTTGTCCAGTGCCGCGTCCAGTGCCTTGCCGGTAATGCCCTTGCTCACCAGATTGACCAGAAACAAATGGTTGTCCGTACCCCCGGAGACAATATCAACCCCGCGTTGCATAAAGGCCTCGGCCATCGCCTGCGCGCTCTTGACAATCTGCTGTTGATAATTCTTGAAGCCGGGCTCCATTGCCTCCTTGAGCGCAACCGCCTTGGCCGCAATGATATGCATCAGCGGGCCACCCTGATAAGACGGGAACACGGTAAAGTCTATTTTCTTTTCCAACTCTGCATTGGCCTTGGCCAGGATCAGACCCGCGCGCGGGCCGCGCAAGGTCTTGTGGGTGGTGGTGGTGGTCACATCGGCGATATTGACCGGGCTGGGATATTCACCGACGGCGATCAGTCCCGCCACATGGGCAATGTCGGAAACCATAAATGCCCCTACCTGATCGGCGATGTCCCTGAAACGTTGCCAGTCTATTTTTCTTGAGTAGGCGGAGAAGCCGGTCATGATCAATTTCGGTTTATGTTTCAGTGCCAGCTTTTCCACTTCTGCATAATCTATCTCGCCCGTCCTGGCATCCAGCCCATATTGCACCGCCTTGTAAATGCGCCCGGAGATACTGACCGACGCACCGTGAGTCAAATGCCCGCCATGCGCCAGACTCATGCCCATGATCGTGTCACCCGGTTCACACAAGGCGTGATATACCGCGCCGTTGGCCTGGGAGCCGGAATGCGGTTGCACATTGGCATAGTCCGCGCCGAACAGGGCCTTGGCCCGGTCTATGGCGAGTTGTTCTACAACATCCACATACTCGCAACCGCCGTAATAGCGCTTGCCCGGATAACCCTCCGCGTATTTGTTGGTTAGTACCGAGCCTTGTGCTTGCAATACCCTCGGGCTGACATTGTTTTCTGATGCGATCAACTCAATGTGCTCTTCCTGTCTTTGTCGTTCTCCCTCCATGGCCGTCCACAAATCGGGGTCAAAGTCAGCGATTGACATATCTTTGGTAAACATGGTTTTTTGTCTCCTGGACAGCGTTTGAAATATAACCGCCTGAGTGTATCCGAACCGGCCACCGACTGCAACCGTTAGTAACTGATTCGCATATCCTTTTTTATGCTACGATTACCGTCATGACTCAAACCGGCAGACTGCTGACCCGACTGGACACATTGCTTGACCGGATCAAGACCTCGCTTCCCGGTTCGGCGATGCGGTTGCCTGATCCGATACCGTCGGCGTTGCGCTGGCACAACAGCGGCCGCGAACACTATCTGGAGACTGTTGTCTGTGGGCAGACACCGACTTTGCATGATCTGCTGTGTGTGGATAGACAAAAACAAGCGCTGCTTGATAACACCAGACAATTCCTGAACGGGTATGCGGCGAACCATGTCCTGTTATGCGGCCCGCGTGGCACTGGTAAATCCTCGCTGGTGAAGAGCCTGATTGCCGAGTTCGGCAACGAGGGTCTGGTGGTGCTGGAAGTAAGCAGGGAACATTTGTCAGACCTGCCGCTGATCTGCCGCACCGTGGCCGATCTGGACAAACGCTTTATCCTGTTTTGCGATGACCTGTCATTCGCGGCGGATGATAACGGCTATATGGATCTGAAGGTGATGCTGGACGGGAGTATCAGTAACCTGCCGGAGAATATGATCATTTATGCCACCTCAAACCGGCGGCATCTGATACCGGAGTATATGTCCGAGAATACCGCATCAACCGTTGTTGATGGCGAGATTCATTTGCATGAATCGCTGGAAGAAAAACTGTCTTTGTCGGAACGCTTCGGGGTGTGGCTGTCGTTTCAGCCGTTTAGTCAGGAGCAGTATTTGCAGATCTGTCGCCACTGGCTGCAACAACTCGGCACCGATGATATTGATAGCGAACAGACCCGGCAAGCCGCCCTGCAATGGGCGCTGGAACGCGGTTCGCGTAGCGGTAGAAATGCCTGGCAGTTTGCCAAAGACCGGGCGGGGAAACAGCGGCTCAGGGCTGGGACTCCGGCGAACGCTCCGGCAAGCGACTAACCTGCAGGATCAGGCCGAACAGCGGATGATCAAAATAGTGTATCTCGTCTAACTTGATGCGCCTACTCTCGGTCAGGCGCACATAATCGGCATACTGTCTGTTGCCCGGGTTGGCCGGGGGTAGCGGGGTTGCCGACCGTCGGGCGCGTCGGGCACGTTTGGCGACTTGCTGCTTTTCAGCGGCCTGTTGCTTTTCAATGAATTGTTGCGGGAAGAAACTGAAATCCAGATCAATATGGATAAAGCGAGCGGTGCGCAGGCGGATCGTCCCGTCATAAATAGTCTCGGGTGCCTGGAATATCGGCTCGGTGACGATGCCCTCTGTGTCGGGCGGCTCGGACAGTTCGGATGGCTCGGATGGCTCGGACGACTCAGGCGGTTCGGGCGGCACAATAAACAGCGCATTATCCAGATGCACCGCGCGGGTCAGGCGCGCCTGCAGGCCGGGTTGCTGCCAGACGACATGCAACAGCAGTTGGTGATCGGCGGATTTTTTCAACACCCGCACTATGCCGGCCAACCGGTAATACCTCGGTGGCAGGGCCAAATACGGTATCAAGCTGTCGGGCTCGGCGGCATCGGTATCGCCGCCCTGAAGTAGCAACTGGATCGAATCCTGCCGCGACGGCAGGCCCGGGTTTTCATACCATATTTCACCGTCATAATTCGCCTCCGGATACCCAAAGACGATCAATTCAAGTTGATACCAGGAGACCTCGTCCTCCGTAGCGGAGGCCGGGCGAGCAATGCCGCACAGTACTGACAGGCCGACAAGCAGACAACACAGAAGGCTATACAAAAGACTATACTTAACCCGATGCAAGTTCATGCCGCGTCCTTCAGTGCAATGGAGTCAATCAATTCATTGATCATTTGTATCCTCTCTTCGGCATCTTGCAGTTGATCCAGTATCCTCAGTTTATCAGCCCCGTCCAGTTTGTATCTGTCGGGGGAAGAAGACACCAGACTGATAATGGCGGCCGGATCAACATCGGTATGCTCGCCGAACCATATCCGCCCACCGTTCTTGCCGACATCAATCTTGCGTATGCCCAGCGGCCGGGCGCGCAGTTTAAGCGTTGTCGCCTGAAACAGATTTTGCAACGGCTCCGGCAACATACCAAAACGATCAATAAACTCTTCTTTCAGATCATACAATTCCCGCTCATCGGCGGCAGCGGCGATGCGTTTATACATGATCAACCGGGTATGGATATCCGGCACATAGTCCTCCGGGATCAGGGCCACAATATGCAGATTGATATCCACACCGCCGGATGCGGGCTGACTCAGTTCCGGCGGTTGCCCGCTACGCAAGGAATGCACCGCCCGCTCCAGCAGATCCATATACATACCGAAACCGACATCCTGAATGCGACCGCTCTGTTCCTCACCGAGGATTTCACCGGCACCCCTGATCTCCAGATCATGCGTCGCCAGAGTAAAGCCCACACCCAGATCTTCCAGTGATTCGATCGCCGCAAGCCGTTGCGTGGCGGCCTCGGTGATGGCTTTTTTGTTCGCCACAATGAGATAGGCGTAAGCCCGATGATGAGAGCGCCCGACCCGACCGCGCAATTGATACAACTGGGCCAGCCCGAACTTGTCGGCCCGATTGACGATAATGGTGTTGGCATTGGGCACATCAATCCCGGTTTCAATAATGGTGGTGCAGACCAGAATGTTGAAACGCCGATGATAAAAATCCTGCATGACCCGCTCCAGTTCTTTCTCCGGCATTTGCCCGTGTGCGATCCTTACCGTGGCCTCCGGGATAAGCCGTTCCACTTTTTCCGCCATTGCCACAATGGATTCCACTTCGTTATGCAGAAAATATACCTGCCCACCGCGTTTTATTTCCCGCAGCAATGCCTCTTTCAACAAGGCCTCTGTCCATTCCCTGACAAATGTCTTTACCGGCAGGCGGCGCAACGGAGGTGTGGCGATAATAGACAGTGCGCGCAAGTCCGACAAGGCCATGTTCAGGGAGCGCGGGATAGGTGTGGCGGTCAGGGTCAGGACATCCACCTCGGCCCGCAAGGCCTTGAACTTTTCCTTCTGTCTTACCCCGAAGCGGTGTTCCTCATCAATGATCAGCAGGCCCAACTCCCTGAAGGCCACCGTGTCCTGCAATAGTTTGTGCGTGCCGATCACGATATCCACCTTGCCCTGTTTCAGATCCCGTAGTATCTCATTCTGTTTGCTGTTGCTGATAAAACGTGACAATACCTCCACCCGCACCGGCCAGTCAGCGAATCGATCCCTGAAATTTTGATGGTGTTGCTGTGCCAGCAATGTAGTAGGCACAAGGACACCGACCTGTTTATTGTTTTGCACGGTAATGAAGGCGGCGCGCATCGCCACCTCCGTCTTGCCGAAGCCGGCATCACCGCAGACCAGCCTGTCCATCGGCGCGGCACCGCGCATGTCGGCCAGCACCTCGTCAATCGCCTGTGTCTGGCCGTGTGTCTCCTCAAAAGGGAAACCCTGTGCGAAGGTCTGATACAGATGCTCTGCGATCTCAAAGGCATAACCCTGACGGGCCGCGCGACGGGCATGCAGATCCAGCAATTCCACCGCCACATCGTAGGCCTTTTGTGCCGCCTTCCTGCACGCCTTCTGCCATTGGCCGCTGCCCAGTTTATGTAACGGGGTATGTTCCGGATCGGTGCCGGTGAAACGGCTGATCTGATCCAGTGCCGCGACCGGCACATACAGTTTGTCGCCGTCGGCATATTCAAGTTGAATGAATTCGCCCGGTATATCGTCTATGGTCAATGTCTTCAGCCCAAGATACCTGCCCACACCATGTTCGGTATGCACCACCGGTGCGCCCGGTGACAGTTCAGTCAGGTTCCTGACGATGGCATCGGTTCGCTGCCGGTTGCGCTTGCGTAGCCGACGCTGCTTGACCCGTTCGCCGAACAACTGCGTCTCACTGATGATCGCTATCGCCGGGTCTTCCAATTCCGTCCCCAGTTCCAGCGGTGCCACCGTCAGCGCATAATCAACATTGCTATCCAGAAAGGCCTGCCAGTTATCAACCACCTCGGGCCGCTTGCCCTGCTTGCCGAGCAACTCCAGCAACACCTCCCGACGCCCTGTGGTCTCCGCGACCAGTAATATCCGGCCCGGATAATCATCCACAAACCGGTTGAAGATCGCGAACGGGGAATCGGCGGCGACATTCACCGGCAATTTCACCGCGGTCTTGCAGGCAAAATTCACACTGGCCGCCGCCTCATCCCGTGCGGCACTACCGGCATGCACCACTTTGAACTTGCCGATGTGGGAGTTCAGGGTCTCCACCGCGACAAACATCGCCGTCGGTTGCAACACCGGTCGGCTGACATCGTGCCGCGCCTGCTCGTAACGCATCTCTACTACATCGTGGAAATCCTCCGCCGCGCGCTGTGTCCCCTCATCCAGAATCAACAGGCTGTCGGCGGGCAGATAATCAAAGAAGGTCGCGGTCTGCTGAAAAAACAGCGGCAGATAATATTCAATGCCCGCCGGGGCGATGCCGTTGCTGACATCGGTATAAATCGGGCAATCATTCGGGTTGCCCGGGAAACAGTCGCGCCAGTTGCTTCTGAACTGCTCAATATAGTCGGCACTCATCGGGGTCTCCCGCGCCGGCAGGATGTTGATCCTGTGCACGGTCTCAATGGAGCGTTGCGTCTCTATATCAAAGGTGCGGATACTGTCAATCTCCTGATCAAACAGATCAATCCGGTAAGGCTGTGCGGCACCCATCGGATACAGATCCAGAATTGAACCGCGTATGACAAAATCACCGTGTTCCGTGACCTGTTGTAGATGGCGGTAACCGTAACTTGTCAGCTCGGCCCGAAACTGTTCAAACTGTATCTGATCGCCTCCGGCCAGTTGCATACTGTTGGCCCGCAGATAGTCTTGCGGTAACAGGCGATGCATCAGGGTTGAGACGGGTACAATCAGGATCGCCGCGCGCTCCAGTGTTTGTAGCGCGGTCAGGGTGGCCAGCCGCTCCGAGGTAATGTCCTGATAGGGGGAAAAATTATCATACGGCAGCGTTTCCCAGTCAGGGAAAGACAACAATTGCAAGGCGGGATCGCCCGCATGAAAAAAGGCGATGTCTTCCTGCAATCCGGCGGCGGACGCCGGGTCGGCGGTGATCAATACCACCGGCTTGCCGTATTGTCGGGCCGCGGAATAGATGGCCAGTGCCTTGCTGCAACCTTGCAAGCGGCCCCAGTTTTTTCTCTGCCCGGCGGCTTGCGGCAAGATGGGTTGCAGTGGGCTTTGGTAGTTGTTCATTGTGTGACGGCTTGGTCAATCTCCCGCACGATTGTATCCAGTGCCTGCGCCGGGTCCAGGGCCTGACTGATCGGTCTGCCGATCACCAGATAATTGCTACCGGCACGGATTGCCTCGCCGGGGGTCATCACACGGGCCTGATCATCCGGTGCGCTACCGGCGGGGCGAATGCCGGGGGTGACCAGTATGAAATCTTCCGGCATCTTTCGTCGTAACAATTTGCACTCGCTTGCTGCGGCCACTACCCCGTCCAGATCGGCCCCGGCGGCCAGACGGGCCAAATGCAACACATGATCATCAACCGGGCCTTGTATGCCGATACTGTCAAGATCGGCTCCGCTGATGCTGGTCAATAGTGTGACACCGATTAGCAACGGCGGAGGGGTATCCCCTTCGCTGATGGCCTCACGGGCCGCCTGCAACATGGACTCACCACCGGCGGCATGTACATTCATCATCCACACCCCCAGTTCCGCCGCCGCCCGGCAGGCACCGGCGACGGTCTCGGGTATGTCGTGATATTTGAGATCCAGAAACACATCAAAACCGGAATCCGTCAAGGCCCGCACCACATCGGGACCGGCACGGGTGAACAGGGTCTTCCCCACCTTGACCCGGCACTTTTTCGGGCTCAGTTTGCGCGCCAGTTGCAGTGCCTGCTCGGCATCCGGAAAATCCAGTGCGACAATGATGCGGGGCTCAGGCATACCCGGCATCCGGTAGCGGCTTTGCCGAGTTCCATGTCTTGCAACCGGGGCAACACCAGTACAA